>JBBASO010000007.1:0-6532 GCA_040399265.1 Prochlorococcaceae cyanobacterium | reverse complement strand
GCGGTCTGAACGGGGGTCAAGAGCTGGGGGAGGATGCAGGTGGAGGCGTGTTCCCGTCGATCAGCGGAGCGGAGTGGGTCCAGGGAACAGGTCAGGTGAGAGCACGCAGGTGGCGAGGGAAAGCGGGCTCAGGGCTTGGTGGCTGGAGGGACCATCGCCGGATTTCGTTGACGCAACAGAAGAACTTGACACGGAGCAATGAATGGGGATGGATCGAGACGAGAGCTCGGGATGGACAAAATGGCTGCTTGAAGGAGTCAGGGCTGCTTGAAGCAAAAGTGGAGCGTTGGCGGAGTCGAGCGGCTTGTCGACCCGTTGCGCTGGCAGGGGGAGGCTGGATGGTGGTGATGGCAAGCGTGAGTCGCAATGAAGCGTCTCCCTGCTGGGTTGAGCTCACGGCTGGAGTGGGATCAGCAATCTGAAGTGAGTTCATCGGAGCAGATCCAGGAGCTGGATCCGGTCAGGCAAGCGAACAGAACGTGATGGGCGCTGCGTAAAGAAGGATGAAAAGGTGGATTCGATCCCCGATGCACAAGCGCAGTGCTGCTGATCGTGCAATTCGGACGTTGGCCTGAGCCGATTGGTCACCCGAGCATTTGGAGCTGATTTGGGAAGCGGTGTGACGCAGCTGGCTCTAGCAACTGGCTCGGACAGGTGGCAAAAGCACTGCGACAAAGCACAGGGCGAGTAAGCACAGGCCGGATGGGCACAGGCTGAAAAAGCACAGCAGTGCTCTGATGACAACCCAACGATGGCTGCACAATACCGCCGCCTGAGGTCCGTGTACCCCCTTTCTTAGAATCGGGGGCTGCAGAGCCTTCCCATGAGTCCAGCCGCCAAAGCCGCAAGCCCCTCCAGCACCGCCAAGACCACCGAGACCGGCAAGCCAGCCGCCCCGGCCGGTGCCGCCCCGGCAGACCTGCTGGTCAAAACAACCGCCCGTCCAGGCAGCAGGGTCGCCCTTGAACTGGCGATCTCGGGCAGCCGCAGCCAGGCCTCCTACGAGGCGGCCGTGCGAAGCCTCAGCCGCACCGTCAAACTGCCAGGCTTCCGCAAGGGCAAGGTGCCCAGGGCGGTGCTGCTGCAGCAGATCGGTCCCCTGCGGATCAGGGCAACGGCCCTTGAGGATGTGGTGGATTCAGCCTGCCGCGATGCGATGGCGCAGGAAAGCGTGGCTGCGCTCGGCAGACCTGAACTGACCGAGGGATTTGATGTGGTGCTCGAGCGCTTCGAGCCGGGCAGTGATCTCACCATCACCCTGGAACTGGACGTCGAACCCACCCCGACCCTGAAGAAGACGAAAGGGCTCAAGGCAGAAGCGGAAGCCGTGCATTTCGAACCCGAACGGATCGATGAACTGATCGAGCAATCGCGCAGGCAGTTGGCAACCCTGGTGCCCGTGGAGGGGCGCCCAGCCGCCAGCGGGGATGTGGCCGTGCTCAACTTCAGTGGTGTCTACGCCGATACCGACGAACCGATCAGCGGCGGCAGCAGCGATGCCATGGAGGTGGAACTCGAGGAGGGCCGCATGATCCCAGGCTTCGTGGAGGGGGTGATCGGCATGGCCATGGGGGATACGAAGAGCATCGACTGCCAGTTCCCCGAGACCTATCCGCAGGAGGACGCGGCCGGACGCAAAGCCCGTTTCGAGATCACCCTCAAGGATCTGAAGACCCGCGAGCTGCCGAACCTCGACGACAGCTTCGCCCAGCAGGCCAGCGACAAGCAGACCCTGAGCGAACTGCGCCAGGATCTGGAGCAGCGGCTCAGGGACGATGCCGAGCGCCGTGCCAAGGCGGCTCGCAACGATGCTCTGCTGAGCGCGCTTGTGGAGGAGTTGGAGGTGGAGCTGCCCGAAACCCTGATCCAGCAGGAGATCCGTAACCTGATCGAGCAGACCGCCGGCCAGATCGCTCAGCAGGGGATGGATGTGAACAAGCTGTTCACCCCCGACTTAGTGCGGTCACTGATGGAGACCTCGCGCCCCGAGGCCGAGCAACGCCTGCGCCGCAGCCTCGCCCTCCAGGCGCTGGCCAAGGTCGAGGCGATCGAGGTGCCGGAGGCCGACCTTGAGACGAAGGTCAAGGAGATCAGCCGCGGCCTGAGCGAACAGGGAACCATCGATCCGCAGCGGCTTCGCCAGGCCGTCGCCAACGATCTGCTGCAGGAGAAGCTGCTCGATTGGCTGGAGGCCAACAGCACCATCACCACCAAGGCTCCGGCCACCACGGACACCGCCGAGGCGGTGATCGATCGCCAAACTGAAACGACCGAAACAGAGGATGCGTCTGAACCGAGCCCCGCGGCCGCCCCGGCGAAACGGCGGTCCTGAGCCAGCTGCCCATAGATTGCCGTTCCATCGCAGCAGCCGAGCGTGACCGCCGCCACACCGCTGAGCCCTGGCCCCACCGCCCTGCGCACCCATCCGGCGCTGAGCCGTTGGTCGGGGATCAGCCCTCAGGCCATCACCCTGGGAGGCCCCTCGGCCGCCCCCGGGGTGCTGCCCACCGTGGTGGAGCAATCAGGCAAAGGCGATCGGGCCTTCGATATCTATTCGAGGCTGTTGCGCGAACGGATCATCTTTCTGGGCACCGGCATCGATGACGCGGTTGCAGACGCCCTTGTGGCCCAGCTGCTGTTCCTCGAAGCAGAGGATCCCGAGAAAGACATTCAGATCTACATCAACTCGCCGGGCGGCTCCGTCACGGCTGGCCTGGCGATCTACGACACCATGCAGCAGGTGACACCCGATGTGGTGACGATCTGCTATGGGCTGGCCGCCTCCATGGGTGCCTTCCTACTTTCAGGTGGCACCAAGGGCAAACGCCTGGCCCTGCCCAACGCCCGGATCATGATCCACCAGCCCCTCGGCGGCGCTCAGGGCCAAGCGATCGACATTGAGATCCAGGCCCGGGAAATCCTTTACCTCAAGGACACCCTCAACGGCCTGCTGGCGGAACACACCGGCCAGCCGTTGAGCCGGATCGCCGAGGACACAGACCGCGACTACTTCCTTTCGCCGTCAGAAGCGGTTGAATACGGTCTGATCGATCGGGTCGTGACTGACTCCGCTGCCGCCAGTTCGTCCTGACCCTGGGTTTGATCCTTAAGGTCGGCGACCGCTCCCCTGATTCGGGGCAATCCTGGACTCTGGGGCCCCTAGGCCTGCCTTCCCCTCCTGAACCGGATCCCTGTTCCGGCCGATTCCGCTGATGGCCAAGTTCGACGCCCACCTGAAGTGCTCCTTCTGCGGCAAATCGCAGGATCAGGTGCGCAAGCTGATCGCGGGACCCGGCGTCTACATCTGCGACGAATGCATCGACCTGTGCAACGAGATCCTGGATGAGGAACTGGTTGACGGCCACGGCAGCGCCGGTCGCCACGCCCCGGAGCCCAGCCGCGGTAAGCCACCCACCAAGAAGGTGAGCAAACCGGCTCCCACCCTGGCGGAGGTTCCCAAACCGCAGGCGATCAAGGACTTTCTTGACCGTCAGGTCGTTGGCCAGGACGAGGCCAAGAAAACGCTTTCGGTCGCGGTCTACAACCACTACAAACGCCTGGCCTGGCAAGGCGACGGCAAGGGTGAAGCGGCTGAAACCGCCACGCGGCTCCACAAGAGCAACATCCTGCTGATCGGCCCCACCGGCTGCGGCAAGACCCTGCTCGCCCAGACCCTGGCGGAGATGCTGGAGGTGCCCTTCGCTGTGGCCGACGCCACCACCCTCACCGAGGCTGGCTACGTCGGCGAAGACGTGGAGAACATCCTGCTGCGGCTTCTGCAGAAGGCCGACATGGATGTGGAACAGGCTCAACGAGGCATCATCTACATCGATGAGATCGACAAGATCGCCCGCAAGAGCGAGAACCCCTCAATCACCCGAGACGTTTCGGGTGAGGGGGTGCAGCAGGCCCTGCTGAAGATGCTGGAAGGCACGGTGGCCAACGTGCCACCCCAGGGGGGGCGCAAGCATCCCTACCAAGACTGCATCCAGATTGATACCAGCCAGATCCTGTTCATCTGCGGCGGCGCTTTCGTCGGCCTCGAGGATGTGGTGCAGAAGCGTATGGGCCGCAACGCCATCGGTTTCATCCATCCCGACGGCTCAGGCCGGCCACGCAGCACCAAGGATCGGCAGGCCGCCGATGTGCTGCGCCATCTGGAACCGGACGACCTGGTGAAGTACGGCCTGATCCCCGAGTTCATCGGTCGCCTGCCGGTGACCGCCGTACTTGAGACCCTCGACGCCCGGGCCCTGCAGGCAATCCTCACCGACCCGCGCGACGCCCTGGTGAAGCAGTTCCAGACCTTGCTGAGCATGGATGATGTGGCCCTGGAGTTCGAGGCCGACGCCATCGAGGCGATCGCCTCGGAGGCGCACCGCCGCAAGACCGGCGCCAGGGCCCTGCGCGGCATCGTCGAAGAGCTGATGCTTGATGTGATGTACGACCTTCCCTCCCGCGAGGACGTGAAGACCTTCACGATCACACGGGATCTGGTCGAACAGCGCACCCGCGCCCAGGTGGTGCAGCTGGGCGGCAGCATGGAGGAGGCCCGCCAGGCCAGCGCCTGACTGAACCCGCCTCCCCACCCCTCCGCTCCCTTCCCCCAGCCTTGCCCGCCGCCGACCATCTGCAGGTTCCGCGCCAGCACGGCCTGTTCAACCATCACGGCATCGATCTGGGCGACGGCAGCGTCGCCCACTACCTAGAGGGCCGCGAGATCCTGCGCAGCCCCGTTGAAGCGTTCAGCCGGGGCCAACCCCTGAGCGTGGTGGAGTACCCGGAGGGCAGCTGCTCACCCTGCGGGGTGACTCTGCGCCGCGCCATGGGTCGCCTCGGAGAGCAGAACTACAACCTGCTGTTCAACAACTGCGAGCACTTCGCCCACTGGTGCAAGACCGGCAGGCATCGCAGCTCCCAGGTGGAGGACTGGCTGAACACCGGCAGCCTCGGGGCCCTGGCTCTGGGCCAATGGTTGCCGGCGGCGGTACTGAGCGGGGCGCGGCTGCTGCTCAGCCAGGGCCTGCGACTCGACCCCCACCAACTGGAACAGGGTCTGGCGGTGGCCCGCCGCAGCCTCGATCAGCTCGACAATCTGCGCCAGGGCCTGCAGCAGAAGCTGGACGAGGAACTAGCCCGGGCCGAGGCCCGCTGGGGGGAGGGTCAGTTTGAAGGCCTGCGCCGTGCCGCCCTGCGACTGGCCGACCAGCTCGCCGAAGTGGAAGACCTGGAGGCAGCGATGGAACATCGGCTGCAGGCACTGGAAGACTCCAGCGCACGGCACGAGCGCAGCGCAACCGATCGATGAACTGCCGGTAGCCTCATCCTCCAGCTTCCCCGAGGCAGCCCTCCATGCCTTCGGCCTACCAGCCTCTTCATCACAAGTACCGGCCCCAGCGCTTCGATCAGCTGGTGGGTCAGGAGGCGATCGCAGCCACTCTGGGCCATGCGCTGTGCTCGGGACGGATTGCGCCCGCCTACCTGTTCTGCGGTCCGCGCGGCACCGGTAAGACGTCCAGCGCCCGGATCCTGGCCCGATCGCTGAACTGCGTCGCCAGTGAGGGCCCGACGCCGGAGCCCTGCGGCAGCTGTGAACTGTGCACCTCGATCGCCGCCGGCAACGCCCTTGACGTGATCGAGATCGACGCCGCCTCCAACACCGGCGTCGACAACATCCGCGAGCTGATCGAACGCTCCCGCTTCGCGCCGGTACAGGCCCGCTGGAAGGTGTACGTGATCGACGAGTGCCACATGCTCTCGACCGCCGCCTTCAACGCCCTGCTCAAGACCCTGGAGGAACCGCCGCCACGGGTGGTGTTCGTGCTGGCCACCACCGATCCCCAGCGGGTGCTGCCCACGATCCTGAGCCGCTGCCAGCGCTTTGATTTTCGGCGCATCCGGCTGGACGCCCTGGAGCGGCACCTGCGGTGGATCGCCGGGCAGGAAGACATCGGCATCAGCGACGAAGCCCTGAACGTGGTGGCCCAGCGGGCTCAAGGAGGGCTGCGCGATGCCGAAAGCCTCCTGGATCAGCTCAGCCTGCTGCCACCGCCGATTGAAGCGACGGCAGTCTGGGACCTGCTGGGGGCCGTACCCGAACAGGAGCTGTTGGAGCTGGCCGTCGCCCTGGCAAGCGCTGAACCCCTGCAGCTGCTGGAGAGCATCCGCAGCCTGCTGGAACGGGGCCGGGAACCTGGAGCCGTGCTGCAGGGTCTGGTGGGTCTGCTGCGCGATCTGGTGCTGGCCGGTGTGGCCCCGGATCGACTGGAGCTGACCGGTGTCTCACCCCAGCTGCGCGACAAGCTGCCCGCTGTAGCTCAACGGATCGGCAAACCAAGACTCTTGCAGTGGCAAGCCCAGCTGCGAGGCAGCGAGCAGCAGCTGCGCCACAGCTTCAACCCGCGCTTGTGGCTTGACGTGCTGCTGCTCGGCCTGCTTCACGAACCGGCGTCCCCAGCCGCCAAGCCCGATTCAGCTCCTGATCCAACGCCCCGGATCAGTGCAGCCCCAGCCACTACAGCCGCCGCTGGCA
>JBBASO010000006.1:58416-71151 GCA_040399265.1 Prochlorococcaceae cyanobacterium | reverse complement strand
GCTGGCTTGTCAGTGCCGGTCGCGGCCGGCTCCGGGGCCGCTGGGCTTGGGGAAGGAGTCGGATCGCTCACCAGGCTCGGGCCCTGTCGAAGTGGGTGTTGACACCGACTCTAATCAGCCCGTTCCGGCAACCCGAGGGGGCTGTGCTCACCAGCTGTCTTCCTGATCCTGCCCCCAGTCGTCGTTCGCTCCTGGGGCCGGGCCCGCTGAATGGCCTGAGGCCGAGCCAGAGACCGGAGCATTGGCAGCAGGGCGGTCGATCGGCGGCCGGATCACCCGAAAGGGCACGGCCACGGTCGGGGGTGGTTCGCCGACGGGGCGGCTGGGCCCCGCATCCCAGCTGCTGGGGGGGCGCGCCTCCTCCCAGACGGGTGCATCGGGGCGGGCAGGCCGCCGCACCTGGCGCTGTGGCGGCCTGCCCGCAGCCGGGGCGCGCAGGGCCAGTCCGGTGGCGGCGGCGCTGAGCAGACCGCCGCCGCCGGAGGCGATCAGCAGCCAGATGCCGATCGGCAGACTCGGGGTGCTCCAGATCAGCAGCCGCAGGCTCAGGGTTGGCCTTGGGTTGAGGGCACCCACCAGCATCACTGCGAGCAACGGTGCCAGCAGGGGAATCAGCAGCAGCTGGCGCAGCAGGGTCAAAGGTCCGACGGGAGCGGCGGGTGGACGATGTGCTGCTGAGAGTCTGGCCGGCGGGCAGGGCCCTGCCAACGCTGCAGCGGCGCCAGGTCGTAGCCCAACAGGTCGAAGACCCGGATCACCAGGAAGTCGATCATGTCCTCCAGGGTGAGGGGCTGGTGGTACCAGGCCGGCACCGGTGGTGCGATCCGGGCGCCTGCCTCTGCCAGGGTGGTGAGATTGCGCAGGTGCACCAGGTTCCAAGGGGTTTCCCGCGGACAGATCACCAGCGGTCGCGCTTCCTTGAGATGCACATCCGCGGCCCGTTCCACCAGATCCAGGGCGACCCCACCGGCGATCCGCCCGACCGTGCCCATCGACGCCGGCAGGATCACCATGCCGCGGGTGCGATAGCTGCCGCTGGCGATCGCCGCGGCTTGATCATTCCAACGGTGGCAGTGCAGTTTGCCGGTCTGACAGCCGGTGCGTTCCCGCCAGAAGCCTTCCTGAACACCGGGATCGCCTGGAACCTGAATGCCGAGCTCGGCCTGCCAGACACCGATCGCCCCCCGACTGACCACCAGCTCCACGCTTTCGCCGGCGGTAAGCAGCAACTGCAGCGCCCGCTGAGCCAATGGCTGGGCTGATGCCCCTGAAATGGCCAACACCACGGGCGCCATGGCGTCAGCCGGCGTCGTGGTGATCGCCGGCCCCCCCGCCCAGGCCCTCATCGCCCAGGTCGATGACGCCCATGCCCACGTCGCCTCCGCCTTCGTCGCTGGTACCCCGGCCGAGCTCTGTTTCGCTCTCCCAGCCCTCAGGCAGCACCACCGCCAGATCGATCTGGTGCCGCAGGGCATCCACCTTCTCGATCTCCACCTCAACGGCGTCTCCCAGCATGTAGGTGCGGCGGTTTTTGCGCCCCACCAGCCGGTTCTGGCGCGAGCGGTACTCGTACCAGTCGTCCTTGAGTGAACTGACATGCACCAGACCCTCCACATTCGAGGGGGGCACCTCCACGAAGAAGCCGTAGCTCTGTACGCCGCTGATCACCCCGGACAGCACCTCACCCACCAGTGGTTCCGCCTGGCGAGCCTGGGCCATCGCCAGCAGGTCGCCCTCCAGCTCGGCCTGGAAGCGTCGTCGCCCGTTGAGCCGTTGCACCAGCCCATGGGTCAGGGCGTCCTGGAACGGCGCCAGCTGGCTCGGTGCCAGCAGCGGCCAGTCGATGGCGCCATGGCAGCTGGGTGCGGCCAGATCCACGCTCACCTTGTGCCGAACGCTGGGCCGGTCCTTGCCCTCGGTGAGCAGCAGCACCAGCACCTGCTGGTTCCAGATGTCGGCGTAATGCAGACCAGGGCAGGCCCACGGCGCCAGCGCCGCCAGCTCGCCCCCCAGGCCCGCCATCGCCTGCTCAGCCGGGGTGGCGCTGATCTGCTGGGGTTGGAGCACCGCTCGCAGTTGTTGCTGCAAGGCCCGGCAACGGTCCGTGGTGCTGAAGGCCAGAGCCAGTTCAGCGGGGCTGGCATGGCCCTCCTCTCCCAGTTCGAGGGGGATGTCGAGGGCCAGAGCCGCGCGGGCCACATCGTTCAGATCGCTGGCGGCGGGGGGGGCATTGCCGATGAAGAGACCAGGCAGCTCCAGGGCGGCGAAATGGCTGCCAAGGGCCCTGCCGGCCAGCAGCACCGCCTCCCGCAGCACCGCGCTGGCGTCGTGGGTCGGCAGCTGCACCAGCCATCCCTGCTGGGCAGGCAGCGGCGCTGGCACGGCGAGGTCGCCGAGGCTCTCGATCGGCGGCATGGGCAGGTTCAGCTCGATCGAGCCGGCCGCCAGCCGCCGCTGCCGCAGCAGGGCGGTCAGCTCCACCAGCGCGGCCAGGTTGTCCAGCTGGTCCTTCAGAGGCTTGAGCGGTGCCGCCATGGTGCGGCTTTTCGGTTTGCGTTCGGCCAGGGCGGAGAGGGCAGCCTGTTCCACCCGTGCCACCGGACGGATCAAGCTGCGGCAGAACCGGTATGAGGTCAGGTCGCCGCAGGCGTCAATCTCCAGAGCAACGGAAAGGGCGGCCTGGGATTCACCGGCCCGAAAGGCGACCGCCTTGCTCAGCGCCGCGCTGAGCAAGGGCAGCCACTGCCGACCGAGGCAGAGAGCGTCAGCCTGGTCCCGCAGCCAGAGGTCGAGGCTGCTGGCCGTACTGAACCGCTCTGCCACCGCCGGAGCATGCAGCCAGAGCGTCCAGCCTTGATCCTCGCGTTGCTCAAGCGCCAGCGCCGGTACGCAGGGTGCATCCTTGGCCTGCCAGCCATCGATCAGCAGGCTGGCCTGAGCGGTCAGATCGGTGCGCTCGCCCGGTTCCAGTGTCCGCAGGGAGGGGCGCGGCGCTGCCGTCCTGCCGTTCAGCCTGTGTTTGGTGAGTAGTAGATCGAGGTCGGCTTCCTCACCGCCGTTCACCGGCAGACGGCGGGCCACATGACCCTGGGGCGCGAACTGGGCAACCGGGTAGCGGTCGATCGCCACCTCCACCACCGACTGCTGGCTGAGGTCGAGATGGTCGGCGTCGCTGTCGGGCAGCTCCACGCTCGTGAGCAGTCGGTCGTCCAGAGGAGTGGCCACCAGCCGCTCCTGCTGTTGCTCCACCTGGGCCAGCAACGTGGTGGTGTGGCGCTCCAGGATGCACTGCACCCCGCCTTCCGGTGAACGGCGGCGCCCCCCTTCGCGGGTCACCTTCACCAGCACCCGATCTCCGTTCCAGGCGTGATTGAGCAGGTGCTCCCGGATGTAGATGTCTTCGCCGCCGTCTTCCCTCAGGGCAAAGCAGAAGCCCTTGCTCGAGCAGCGCAGCCGGGCGGGAATCAGCTCGGGGTTGTCCCGTCGCTCCACACCGGCCTCGCTTTCGGCCACAAGTCCAAGCCGGCCAAGGGCATGGAGGGCAATGCGCAGCTGTCGTTCGTCGTCGCTGCCGTTAAGCCCCAGGGCTTTTTCCAGCCTGGCTGTCGGGAGGGGGGCCTGGGGGGAAAGCTGGTCGAGCAGGTCGGCGACCGTGAACTTCATCGGGTCTGGCAGCTGGTTGGTGGTTGCCACCGGAGGTTGCGCGAGGGGCCTGCGCAGATGGCGTTGGGAAGCGGGCGTCTGGGCTCGAAGCGATGCCCACGACCCCCTAACTCTTCTCGAACTGACTTTAGGCAGTGGGGCGGCCGGTGCCCAGGGGCTTCAGCTGGCTTCTTCCGGTTCGGGGGCCGCTGCCTTCACGATCAGGCGCAGCCCGAGGATCAGGAAACCGGCTGAGGCGGCGAGCTGTAGGGCATCGGTGGGTATCACGGCGGAGAGAGAACCGCCGGCTGCTGCCCCCAGCAGGCTGGCCAGCACCAGCGCCAGGGAGCTGCCGGCGAACACGGCGACAGGCCGGGTGGAGGTGCCGCTGATCGTGACGATGGCCAGCTGGGTCTTGTCGCCCAGTTCCGCCAGGAACACGGTCACGAATGTGGAGGCCAGCAGGGCGAGATCCATGGTGCAGGGGTGTGGGGGCCGGGAGGCTTGGCGTTGGAGTTGGGTGCGCTCGGGCCGGGGGTCATCCCTGCAGCAGGTCGGCGGGCAGTGGGGTGAGATGCAGCATGGCCTGACGTCCGAGCCACAGGCTGAGAGCCACCATCAGCAGCCCGGCCAGCCGTTCCAATTGGTGGGCCGGCATCAGCTGGGCCAGCCAGCGGCCCAGCAGTACCCCCACCAGGCTGGAGCAGATCAGGGCCAGGGAGGCACCCACGAATACCAGCACCGGCCTGCCGGACTGGGCGGAGAGCAGCAGGGCCGCGAGCTGGGTCTTGTCGCCGAGTTCCGCCAGAAACACCGTTGTGAAGGTGCTGAAGAAGGCGGTGAACCAGGCCCGGCGGGGATGGTCGGTGGTGGGGGTGGGCTCGCTGGTCATGGCCGGCGGATTGCCCGCTGAAATCGCCGCATCACCCTGCCACGGCCGCCGTATTCACTGCGGATCTGGTCGATGCAGCAGCCGATGGCCAAGGCATGCATCTCCGCTGGCCACTGCTGGGGTGAGTCGGCGGATGGGTGGTCCTCGGCCGCCTGTACCCCGTCCAATTCGGGAGCGAACAGCTGCGCCAGATTGCTCACTCGGCAGAAGTCAGGTCGTTCGCTGTAAACACGGCAGCGCCGGGCACCCGTGTCGAAGTGGATGCACCAGCCATCGGGGCCGACCATGGCCAGATAGACCTCCCGCTGCTGGGGATCGAGAGCCTCCAGCGCGTCCTCGCGCAGCGCTGGATCCAGGCGGCAGCAGGCACCACAGCCAGCGATGCACTGCCACTGGGGCGACTGGGCCATTGCCAGAGGTGGGTGGACGTTCAGCATCGCAGGCGGGCCGCTGTGACAAGCCGTCACACCCCTCTAGGGCTGAGGCGATCAGGGCCTGGCTGCCACTTAAGCTGCCCGAGAGTGATTCGCGCCATTGCGCCGGCATCCATGGGTCTCGACTTCCACCTGATTGCCAACTTCGCCGCTCTGGCCCTGATCACCTTGGCCGGCCCAGCCGTGATCTTCATTCTCTTTTACCGCCGCGGCGCGCTCTGAATCGTTCGGGCCCAAACGTTGCCCTGAGCCCATCAGTCTCAAGCATCTTCCCTTGTGACTAAAACCTTGTGACTAAAATTTTTTCCTTGTGAAGTGAGCTTCCGTTTAGCCCAGGTTCGTTCTCGAGAATGGGCAAGGGGCTGATAATTCGTCGCAGTGGCTTCAATAGTGTGATCTGTATACAGCGTGAGGAAAACACTTCTATAGATCTTTGTGCTCGCTGAACTTCCTGGATTCCCTTGAATCACAGGTTGTTACGAGTTGATCAGAACTTCATAGGGTCTGGTGGAGTTTCTGGGGAAGTGACGCCCGCCTGAATGAGGGTGAAGGTGATCTTGATCCAGGATCAATTCACGTTCACTGCTGTAGGGCGTGGGTTGATGGTCATCATCCGCTGCATGAGAAAAATTTTTTGAGCGGTGCTCCAGTCGGCCACCAACACCCTGATAACGGCTTACCCCCAAGCCATGAGTGACGCCGACATGGCGATAAGTCCACGCCCATAAGAGAATGTTCAGAAACAGAGTGCTGCTAGGATGAATAGTCCAATGATGACTAGCAAGAAGTGCCGTTCGCTGCTTTAGGGCACCGAGCGCTTACTCGTCCTAATAGCCGCTCAAGGCCATCCAGGAGATGGCAGTCGCGGCGACATGAAGCGGCCAGCTCATCGGCTTTCAGCTCATCTACCGCCCAAGGTATAAAAGACTTAAGATTTGTGTTTTAAGGTTGTGTTTTAAGGGTGTTCTCGGCGCGTGGCAGCCTGCAGTGTTGATGCAAAGTGAAAGTGTTATCCATGATGAGCAAGGAGTCGTGTAGGGTCATTCTCAATGGCGCATGGCTTATGCGTTGGGCTGAGAATGGTGTGAGATAGGCAGAGCCTCGGTATCTCGTTCATGCTCTAAACAGCCAATTTTTAAAGAGACGGGTTAAGAATGGCATCATCCAATAGGTGGGTAGAGGCACCGTGATCCCCGTGTTGATCAAGAGCCAGAGAATCGTGAGCCAGGCACTCAGTGGAGCGTTCACGTGGGGGTTCACCAGTGGGGAGATGCTCACACCGCCAAGCCATGCTAGATGGGGGGCTTGCTTGTAACGCTTTGGAGAGGAGTGCGAGGGTTGCCCAGGTAATTGGAGCCAGGGTTCCAGGCCTGTAAGCATCTTGATGGATTCCGGCTCTCGAATCAACGGCTTCACCCGCTCAATCCAGCTCTTTCGGGTCTCCGATTGCATCCAGGCTTCCAGATGCGGACATCTGTCAAACTTGACTACGATCGTGTAATGGGATGAAAGTCCAAGTTCGGGACGCAGGATGTGAGCTCCTGGATACCCGTCAAAGCTGCGAGCTTCAGCGGCATTCCCTGGATCCACTCTCCATGGCCTGCTTCACGGCCAGCACGCACGCCATGCATAATCATGGCCGTGACTTGAATGCTGGGATCCATGCAGGGAGGGCTGGATCAGTTCCTATCGAATTAATATGAACCCTTGGAATCGATCAGGGAACTCTTTTGCTTGGTGGCTTTCGGGGCTGGCGCGCAGAGGGGTTTCGGTGTTGGCTATTTTGTTGGCTCAGCAGCCATGCCGTCGCTTCATGACTGGTCTTGGCCTGAACTGTTCTGTGGCTTTTGTTGCTTCAATCCCATTCGTTTGAACGCTACGGCCTCATTCGTGTTGTCTCATGCCAGCGATGACGAGCAGGGATCTGAATACTCAGGGCTGTCATCACGTTGACCTTGAACCGGTTTCGGCCATGTGAACCAGCCGGTATTTTAATTCTCAGTATGGTGGCTTGATCACTCCTCGACAGCCAAGCCAATACTGTTTTTATCCAGGCTAGGACCATCTCTCGTTTGACGATTCTGACGATTGCCCTGGCTGTGGTCACCGCATCGTCTGAACAGCCGAGCTGTTAGCCACCCGTCCATCAGGCCTGGGGGACGCTCAAATGGCTTGTCCCCTGAGATCCAGGTTGGCTTGCCTGTGGTGTTGTGAGCCTCGCGAGCGGTCTGATCGATCCCGCTCACTGATCAGAGGGGTCATTGGATGGGGGGGTGAAGGCGGGTTTTTGACGCTCCTGCTCACGGAGTTGCTGTTGTTCGTCCAGCAGTGAGGCGAGCGCGTGATACACGGGCCTGGGCTGAATCTGGCGACCCACCCAGGCCGCCAGCACAGCGCTCAGCAGGATGCCGAACAGCCACTGCTGGTCGCCGGCAAGGCGGAGCGCGAACACGGTGGTCATCAGGGGCAGCTGGGTGGCGCCTGCCAGACCTGCAGCCATCCCAAGGGCTACTCCCAGTTGGGCGTCCCCACCCAGCAGGGTGAGTGTGCCTCCGCCGAAGACAGCCCCGATGGTGAACGCCGGGTCGATCAGGCCCCCCGGCACCCCCGCAGCCAGAGCCAGCACCGGGGCCACCAGGCGGCTCGCCAGCAACACCAGCCAGCTCAGCAGGCTGCCTGGGGCTCCCGGAAGGGGCAGCTCCCCCTGATCGTGCAGCAGCCGGTGCATCAGCGCCTCTCCATCACCGCCGCTCCATCCACCGGTGACCAGGGCAAGTCCAGCCAGGCCCGCCCCAAGGGCCAGACCCACCGTCCATGGCCGGCGCTGGATCCTTTCTCTCAGCACCCGCCCAGTCGCCAACAGGCCGCGGGCGAACAATCCGCCCAGCCAGCCACCGCCCACACCCAGGGGAATGGCCCAGAGCAGCTGCTGCCATTCCGGTGTGTCGGTGGGCACGATGCCCAGCGGGAAGAGGGGGATGCCGGCCAAGTTGCTGACCAGAGCCGCAGCGGTGCATACCACCAGCGACGGCCAGATCAGTGCCGTGCTGAAGCTGCCGGTGAGCTCTTCGATCACGAACAGCGTTCCCATCAGCGGGCTGTTGAACCCTCCGGCCAGCCCGGCACCGGCTCCCACCGCAATCAGCGACTTGGGGTTGATCGGACCGATCAGGGCCGGCGCCCAGCGCCGCAGCGCCTGGGCCACGGCGGCGCCGACGTGTACCACCGGCCCCTCCCGACCGAGGGGCATCAGCGCCAGGCTCGCCGCCGTCCAGAGGCTGAGCCGGGCCACCGTGGGCCGCAGGCCCAGCAGCCGATCCGCCTCCTGCGGATGCTCGAGGCTGGCCATGGTCTGGGGAATGCCGGAACCGGCACCGCTCGAAAGCCTCCCGCTCTGCAGAACCAGCAGCAGGGGCATCACCAGCACCGGTGCCACGGCCAGGGCCAGGGTGGTGAGCTGCCAGGGATCGCCCGAGGGTCCCGGCAGCCTGAGCAGCAGAGCCTCCTGCCAGTCATCCACGAGATTCAGGGGCCAGCAGGCCACTCCCACCAGCAGGCCGAGCAGGGCCAGGCGCGCGCCCCTCAGCAGGTCATGGCTCAGGAGCGGCCAGGGAGAGCGGGGCATCAGGAAGCCAAGCCAAGGGCCATGGCCGCATCCTGAAGCAGAGCACGCAGGTAGGGGTGCTCGGGGGTGCTGTCACTGCAGAGCTCTTCTCCGGCGGCATTTCGCACCACCAACCCCTCCCCCTGGCGGCGGCACCAGTAGAGCCGCTGGCATCGTTCCAGGACCACCTCCTCTCCGGGGTGGGCTCGCAGCCCCACCAGCTCCAGCTGGATCCGCTGCTCGCCCTGCCAGGCATCCCGCTGCAGCCGGAAGGCCACATCCACCCGGGCCGGGATCTGTTCGGCCTCCCCTTGCCAGCGCCAGCCGATTGCGCGACGTCGGGTCCCTTCCTGGTCCAGTTCGAGTTGCAGGTGCCCGCCTCGCAGTCGCTTGCGGCTTACCACCCGGCAGCCGGAGCTCCAGTACACAGGCTGGAGGTGGCCGATGCCGAAGGGTGCAAGCCGCTGCTGCTGATCCAGGAAGTCGAAGCTGATGGCCTCCAGTTTCAGCAGTGCCTCGGGCTCCACCGGTTGCCCGTCTCCCCGCCGTGCCAGCCAGCCGCAGGCCAGTTCCTCCAGGCGTTCCTGCAGGGCCGCCAGCTGCTCGGCCCGCACGCTGAAGCCTCCGGCGGCGGGATGGCCGCCGAAGCGTTCCAGCAGATCGGCGCAGGCGGTCAGGGCCTGATCCACCGCGAAGCCCCGCGGCGCCCGCACCGAGGCGCGCAGCCGGCCGCCCCCTTCTCCGGCCAGCAGGGCGCAGGGCCGGCCCAGCCGTTCCACCAGCCGGGCCGCCACGATGCCGATCACCCCGTGGTGCCAGTGGTTCTGCGCGAGCAGCAGGAAAGCCGGCAACCGCTCACCATCGGCCTCCAGCAAGGCGAGGGCCTCCGCTTCGATTGCTTCGCACAGCTCCCGTCGCTGGCGATTGAGGGCGTCGCACGCGCGGGCGAGCTCCAGGGCCCGCTCTTCGTCGTCGGTGGTGAGCAGCTCCACCACCAGGGCCGGATCCCCCAGTCGCCCCACCGCATTGATGCGCGGTGCGATCTGGAAGCCGACGGTCTGGGCGTCGAGGCTGGAGCCATCCACGCCGGCCAGCCGCTGCAGGGCCTGCAGGCCGGCCAGATCGCTCGCCGCCAGCGGCGGTAGCCCGTCCATCAGCCAGCGACGGTTCACCCCCTGCAGGGGGGCCATGTCGGCGATGGTGCCG
This sequence comes from Prochlorococcaceae cyanobacterium, assembly GCA_040399265.1. Lineage (GTDB taxonomy): Bacteria > Cyanobacteriota > Cyanobacteriia > PCC-6307 > Cyanobiaceae > NIES-981. The sequence goes on along the minus strand of JBBASO010000006.1, from coordinate 61,373 downwards.
ATACAGAACAGGTCGCGGGCCCTGCCCATGGCGGTCTGATCCCCGAAGCATTCAGCCAGGGCCGCCGCCAGCACGTAGGCCAGCCCCACCCCCGCCAGTCCCCGATAGGGCGAGTGCTCGGGCGTGCACTGCGGATGGAGCAGGGCGTGATGGGGCGGCAGCTGCTCCGGCAGGGTGTGGTGGTCGGTGATGATCACCTCCAGCCCCAGGTCGGCCGCACGCACCAGCGCCTCCTCGGCGGAGACCCCGTTGTCGACGGTCACCAGCAGACGCACATCGGCGGCGGCCAGTCGCTCCACCATCGCCGGATTGAGGCCATACCCCTCCTCCAGACGGCTGGGAATCGCCGCCTCCGGCCTGGCCCCCAGTCGCCCCAGCACGCCGATCAGCAGGGCGGTGCTGGTCATGCCGTCGGCGTCGTAATCGCCGCAGACCGCCACGCGTTCCCCCTGCAGGCAGGCCTGCTCGAGGCGATCAACCGCCTGTTGCAGCTGCGGAAAATGGTCGTGCGCCGCCGGGGCGCCCGGTGGATCAAGCAGGGCTGCCACCGCGTTGGCAGTGGTGTGGCCGCGGCGTGCCAGCAGGGCCAGCAGGGGCTCCGGCAGCGGCTCCATCGGCGCCGGGTTCAGTCGGCTCAGGGCTGCGGATGCCCCGAGGGCCCCCAGCGGTGCCGGCAGCAGCCAGCGCTGGGCGTCGAGGGCGGGGAGCAAGGGCGGCCGGCAGAGCGTCCCATTCTGGGGGGCTTGACCACAGCCCGGCCTAGCCTGATCTGGATCTGCCGGAGGGCGGTTGCCATGGCCCTGGAAGCCCTGCTCTGGGATGTGGACGGCACCTTGGCAGAGACCGAGCGCGACGGTCATCGGCGCGCCTTCAACCGCGCCTTCGCCGAAGCCGCCATCCCGATCCACTGGGATGCGGCGACCTACGCAGACTGTCTGGCGATCAGTGGCGGGGGCGAGCGGATTCGGACGGCGCTGCGGGCTCTGCAGGGGGTGGATCCGGCTCCGGAACAGGTCAACTCGCTGCAGCTGCGCAAGCAGTTGCATTACCGCGAGCTGGTGGCCAGCGGCGTGCTGCAGCTGCGCTCCGGTGTGAACAGCCTGCTGGTGCAGGCGCGGGCCGCTGGCCTGCGCCAGGTGATCGTCACCACCAGTGGGCGCATGGCTGTCGGCGCCTTGCTGGAGCGGTTGCTGCCGGCCGGCGATCAGTTGTTTGCCTTTTGGGTGTGCGGTGAGGATGTGACCTGCAAGAAGCCCCATCCCGAGGCGTACAGCCTCGCCGCCGAGCAGCTTGCCCTTCCGCCTTCCCGGATGCTGGCGATCGAGGATTCGATCGCGGGTCTGGAGGCTGCCGGTGCCGCCGGGGTGCCCTGCCTGATCAGCCGCAGCCATTACGGCGGCCTGCAGCCCCTGGAGCGGTTCAGCGCCGCTCGCGCCGTGCTCTCCGGGCTGGGGCCTGCGGCCCAGGTCTTGGCCGGACCGGCTTGCCCGGAGGGGCCCATCACGCTCTCCTATCTGCAGGCTTTGCTGTGAAGGCTTTGCTGTGAGGGTTTTGCTGTGACATCTCTGCCGCCATCCCGTTCGCCGCGCACCCGCCCCCAGGACACCCGCTTCCAGCGGCTCTTCTCAAACCTGGCCGAAGGTCTGCTCGGTCAGCTGGGCGGTGGCTGGCGGCATCGCAGCGCCGTGCTGATCGCCCTGCTCGCGGGGTTCTACATCGGTGGCAATCTCACCTCCTATGTGCTCCCTTTGTTCCCCGGCGGGCGACCCGCCCTGGTGCTGGTGCTGGTGGTGGGTCTGGAGCTCGTGGTGCGGCTGCGGGGCCGGCTGGTGAGCGGATCGCCTGGACTGGGCTGGCGCATCGCCGACAACCTGCGGATTGGCATGGTGTATGCGGTGGTTCTTGAGGCCTACAAACTGGGCACCTGATGGAGGTTGACGCATCGGCCCGGGATCTGCTGCTGGCTCAGGAGCGATTCCGTGCTGCGATTCGGTTGCTGCGTCATGGAGGCGTGGCTGATCCCGCTGCCTGGAACGCCACCTGTCGATCACGACTGGCTGCTGCGGGGCCTCTCGTTGCGCCGCTCGATCCAGAGCTACTGCGCCTTTTTGCCATGCCGCTGCTGGAGCGGCTGCGGTGCCTGGCGGCGGCGGGCCGTCGTCCGGTGCTCGCGCTCAATGCTCCTGTGGGATCAGGCAAGACCAGTCTCTGCCGGGTGGTGGCCCAACTGGCAGCTGCCTCGCAGCTGCGTCTGGCGGTCGCCTCCATCGATGATTTCTATCTGCCCTGGGCGGAGCGCTCCGCCGCGATGTGGGGTAATCCCTTCGGCGTGTCCCGGGTGCCGCCCGGCAGTCACGATCCCGATTTGCTCTGTGCGGTGCTGGATCGCTGGCGAGCGGGCGGAGCCCTGCAGTTGCCCCGTTTCGACAAGACGCTGCGTGCTGGCGAAGGGGACCGTTGCGACGGGGTCTCGCTGGAGGCTGATGCGCTGCTGCTGGAGGGCTGGCTGGTGGGGTGCCGACCGCTGGGCCCCGCGCTGGCCGGACTGTTGGCTGAGCTGAGCCCTCCGGGGCCGGATCGGGATTCAGACGGCTCCCCGGCCCTCACCGAGGTTGAAACCGGCTGGCTGCCTCACTGGGATCGGGCGCTGCAGTCCTATCAACCCGCCTGGGACCGGCTGGATGAGCTCTGGCTGATGCGGCCCGTGGCCTGGCGCCTGCCCCGCCGCTGGCGATTCCAGGCGGAGGCTCGCCAGCGGCGCGCCCAGGGAGCAGCCCTGCCAGTCGATGTGCTGGATCGCCTGGTGCGTGCCAGCCTCTGCAGCCTGCCGCCCCAGCTCTATCAGGACCCCCTGCTCGCTTCGATTCAGCGGCACCAGCCCCCGCCGTGGCAAGCGAGCCAGGCTGATCTGCCAGAACGTCCAGGGCAAGACAATCTGACGCCAGAGCAGACGCCAG
>JBBASO010000006.1:0-58316 GCA_040399265.1 Prochlorococcaceae cyanobacterium | reverse complement strand
GCCTCCGGTTCAGCAGACAACGTTTTGTCGGTCAGATAAGCAGTCGGATCAGCAGCCCGCTGTACTTGCCGCTGCCTGGCTGGACAGGCGAAGACGTTTGCAGCGACTGGAGGTGCGGCAATGAGCCCGCAATCACGACAGACGCATACAGCAACGACTGACGACTGACTGATGCAACGTCTGCGTTTCAGGGGCTTGGCCTGATTACAAGGCAAGTTTGGTGTTGGCGGAGCGACGGGGTCTGGCTCAGGCAAAGCCCTACCCGGTCAAACGGGCAGATCACAGGCGTGACTCTCGTGATCCTCTGTCTGTTCCTCGTGATCCCCTGTCTGTTCACTGAAGATCTGGAGTCCCATCACGGAAGATCCGATCACGGAAGGGTCAGAGCACGGAAGGTCAGAGCACTGAAAAGCAACTCTGAAGGATCAGCTCAGCAACACTGCCACCTGGTACGGGCAAACAGGTATCGAGAATCGGCTTCAGGACTCCTCGGACTCCTCGGCTTCGCTGATTGGGTACACAAAGCCCTGTGCACGGCCGCTCAGCACCGATTTGCCCAGTGACATCGCCCGCAGGGCGGCATCCCCTGCCTTGGCTTTCCAGTGGGCATGACGCTGATTGCGCTTGCCTTTTGAAGTTTTCTTCTTGGGAACAGCCATCCCAGACTCACAGCCAAACAACAATCTTCACCGGCCGACTGTCCTTTCGTCAAATCGCTAAGCTCCACCCAGCGACGCAGGCTTGTGAGCACCAGCCCTTCCCCGGCCCCTGCTCCCGTTCCGGCAGGCCGATCCCAGGAGCCTTCCGCGCCAACGCTGGGCGATCTGCTGACGGGCAGGGCCACGCCCACTCCCAGCTACAGCCAGTTGCTGCGCGACATTGGCGCCGGCCGGGTGAAGGAGCTTGAGCTCTCGCCGCTGCAGCGCGAAGTGCGGGTGGTGTTCAAGGACGGGCGCACCGCCCGCGTGCCGGTGTTCACAAACGAGCAGCAGGTGCTGCGCCGGGCTGAGAAAGCCGGTGTACCCCTCAACGTGCGAGACGACCGTGCCGAGGCTGCCAGCGCCGCCCTGGTGTCCAACGGACTGCTGGTGCTGCTGTTGATTGCCGGTCTGGTGCTGCTCCTGCGTCGATCCGCCCAGGTCGCCAGCCGCACCCTCGGCTTCGGCAGCAGCAAGCCCAGGCTCCAGGCCGAGGGCAGTGTGACAGTGCGTTTCGAGGATGTGGCCGGGATCGGCGAGGCCAAGGAGGAGCTGCAGGAGGTGGTCACCTTCCTGCGTTCACCGGATCAATACACCGCCGTGGGCGCCAGGATCCCCAAAGGGGTGCTGCTGGTGGGTCCGCCGGGCACCGGCAAGACCCTGTTGGCCCGTGCCATTGCTGGAGAGGCCGGCGTGCCGTTTTTCTCGATGGCGGCGTCCGAGTTCGTGGAGATGTTCGTGGGCGTCGGCGCCAGTCGGGTGCGGGACCTGTTCCGCCAGGCCAAGGCCAAGGCACCCTGCATCATCTTCATCGACGAGATCGACGCGGTGGGGCGCCAGCGCGGCGCCGGCATCGGCGGCGGCAACGATGAACGGGAGCAGACCCTCAACCAGCTGCTCACCGAGATGGACGGGTTTGCAGATAACTCGGGGGTGATCCTGCTGGCTGCCACAAACCGTCCGGATGTGCTGGATACCGCCTTGATGCGTCCCGGCCGTTTCGATCGGCGCATCAGCGTTGATCTGCCCGACCGCCGGGGGCGCGAAGCGATCCTGGCCGTGCACGCCCGCAGTCGCCCCCTGGCGGACACCGTCTCCCTCGCCGACTGGGCCTGTCGCACCCCAGGTTTTTCCGGCGCCGATCTGGCCAATCTGCTCAACGAGGCCGCGATTCTCACGGCCCGACGACAGCAGAGCAGCATTGATGAGCCTGCTCTGAACGATGCGCTCGAGCGGATCACGATGGGACTCTCGGTGGCTCCTCTTCAGGATTCCGCCAAAAAACGGCTGATCGCCTACCACGAAGTGGGCCATGCCCTGCTCACCACCCTGGTGCCCCATGCGGACCGGCTCGACAAGGTGACCCTGCTACCGCGGGCCGGCGGTGTGGGCGGCTTTGCCCGCACCATGCCCGACGAGGAGGTGCTGGATTCGGGCCTGATCAGCAAGGCCTATCTGCGGGCGCGGCTGGTGGTGGCCATGGGTGGCCGGGCCGCGGAACTGGTGGTGTTCGGTGCGGCTGAGGTGACCCAGGGAGCCGCCGGCGATCTTGAACTCGTCGCCCGGATCGCCCGCGAGATGGTGACCCGGTACGGATTTTCTGAGCTGGGACCGGTAGCGCTGGAGTCCGATGGCGCCCAGGTGTTCCTCGGCCGAGACTGGCTGCGCTCCGATCCGCATTACTCGCAGGAGACCGGGAACCGCATCGATCTCCAGGTTCAGCAGCTGGCCCGTCAGGCGCTCAATCAGGCTGTCGGCATGCTCAATCAGCGCCTGGACCTGATCGATGAGCTCGTGGGGTTACTGATCGAACGCGAAACGATCGACGGTTCGGAGTTTTCCGCCGTGGTTGAGCGCTATGAGAAAGGTGAGACCATGCGGGATTCTGCTGTCATCACGCCTGCGCTCTGCTGAGTGCTGCGTTCAATACGCTGCTGATCTTCTGTTTTTTCGCTCGGCTGCAGACCGACCCCCTAGGACATTGGGGTTCCTGGCTGCGCTGAGCAACGTCTGGCTGATGCAATGGCCCCTCTCTGTCCCCAGACCTCATCGTTGGGCGTTCATCGGGGCCGGGGCGGTGTTGGTGCTTGTGCTGATGAGGGTGTTGCACGCGGTTGTTGGAACCGTGCGGATTGATGACGCCCGGCTGGTCGTGCCCACTGTGCCGGTGACTCCAGCTGCTCAACCTATCGTCGCTCAGGAGTACGGGCGGCTGGGGCGGCTGTACGTGCGTGAGGGTGCAGCTGTGGCGCCGGGGGATCCCCTCTTTTCGCTGCAGAGGGATCCACAGCTCGACCAGGAGCTGGTGGACCGCGGCGTAGCGCGTGATCTGGCCGAGGTGAATGAACAGAGTCGGGATACCCGCCGGGAGATTGATTCCGTTACCGAGCGAATCGTGATGGTGCGTGCCGTGCGCCAACCGTTTTTGGAGAAGCAGATCAGCTTGGCCCGTGATCATCTGCTGCGTCGCGAGCAGCTGTGGCAAGAAGGTGCCATCAGCAGAGATCTTCTGGACGAATCGAGAGATCGATTGCTCGAGCTCCAACAGGACTTTCTGGAACGCCAGCAAGACAGGCAACGGCTGGTGGAGCTGCAGCAGCTCCTCACGCTCCACCAGGTGCGATTGCGACATCTGACCCAGAGTCAGGTGGTGCTGCGTCAGCAGGATCAACAGAGGCGTGATGCCTCGCGGCGACATCCCAGGCTGGATACCGAGGAGCAGGCTCGACTCGATTACGCCACCTACCGATCCCCGGCACGCGGTGTTGTGCTGCGTCTGCTCAAGCAGCCGGGTGATCCTGTGAGACCACGCGAGACGGTGGCGATCTGGCAGCGCGAGCAACAGCCGCCTCAGGTGGAGGCGCTGCTGCCTTCCCATGGATCGTGGTTGATGGCTTCCGACCAACTTGCCCGGGTGGAGGTCCCTTCGTTGCGACAGGTTTACAACGCCCGGCTGCAGAGTTGGAGGTTTCGAGACAAACAACTTCTGCAGGCGCGTTTCAACCTGGAGGGTCTGCCTGAGAGCGAGGCCCGAAGACTGCTGGCTTTGCCCGGAGAGCCTGTGCGTGTGGAAATGCCGCGGCGTCTCAATCTGCTCTATTGGCTACAGACAGGTCAGACCGTACCCTCGATGACCCGATGATCAAAGTAGTCAGCCTTAGTCTGATCGTGAGTCAGATGATGCTGGCTGACATCAGAACCTCTCCCGAGCATCTGCTTTGGGCGGAGCGACTGGTGCGTGATCTCACCCCTGAAGCCAACAGCTACGGGAGCAGGCCGACCGTGGTGCAATGGCGTGGTGTGGATGGTGCCACCAGAAGTCTCAATCGCAGCAATTGCTCCAGCTTCATCTCAGCACTGTTCCGACGTGCCTATGGGTACGGACCCGAAGAGATGCAGCGCTGGCTTGGCCTTCGCTCACCCAAGGCTGTTGATTACCACGGAGCGATCGCCTCGTCCAATCGGTTTCATCCCGTTCGCGCGCTGTGGATGATTCAGGCGGGTGATCTGCTGGCAAGCCGGCAGATCAGGGGCTCGTCTGGTTCGACGGGGCATGTGATGTTGGCCCGCAGCCACCCGCAGCCCCTTGGTAGCTGTCAGACCAGTCTCTGTGTCTATCGCCTGCAGGTGATCGACTCTTCCCGCACCGGCCATGGGCCTGATGACACGCGCCAAGGCGGAGGAGGGGTTGGCATGGGCATGATTCAACTGCGCGTTGATCTCAAGGGGCAGGTGCAGGCTTATCGCTGGAGCGAACAGGCTGGATCGCGCTGGCGCACAGCAGCAGAAGAACCGCTTTTGATTGGCCGTTTCTGCAGTCAGCGTTGCTAGTCAACCGAACATGATGATCAACTGATGTGTCAAGAGAAGGGCGGTCAGGGATACTCCTAGCATTAGGATCATCCACGGCAACACGCGACGACTACCCTCAAGTACTGCATCGTTGGCATAAGATAGAATCGCGATAATGACCAGAAAATGGTTGCCTTGAAAGGGTAGATCAAGTCTGCCGAGTTGGATTAGAAAAAGCTCTACTCCCCACACGTAGCCAATGCTGATCAGCAGGGCTGCTGCATAGCGTTGTAAACCAATAATCAGGCTGTATTTCATCAGGAAACGAATGCAGGTTTCCACTACTAGGCAGCCTAGGATAAACATGCCTGCGCTGAATGGTTCCAGCAGCATGGCGGCTGCAATTGGTGCCACCATGTAGCCCCCAGGACGCATTCCCGTGCGCCTGTACAGCAGCCAGCCCAGCAGCAAGGCAATCAGGAACTGGGGCAACTGGGCTCTTACCTTCAGATTGTCGATGTGCAGGTAGTAGCGATTGAGTTGATCGAAATCCAGCTGCAATACACTAGACCCAGCCATTACCAATAGGCCTGTAATTAGTGCCGTTGCTGCCGTGACAGCTACGATGCCAGTCATCACCTGCCGGCGTCCTTGACGATGCAGATTAAAGGCAATAACGCCAGGCAGGAATGTTCCGGTTAAACTATCGAGAGATGAGGGCAGCAGGCCGATCTGAATGTGTAGCCAGGCGATAGGTGTGCTGACAAGTAGCGATAGAATGCCAAGGATATACATTGGCTGGCGTCGTTGATATTCAATTCGCTCCAGCCAGCGTTTATAGATTGCCTGAATGGCGATTGAGATCAGTAGAATCGTTAATGTCCATGGTGCTGATATCACCAGCGCGTTTACCAGAAAGCCCGGTACAACGATGCCGCCGGGTATAATGCCTCTACGTTCTATCCAGGCTAGGGACATTAACGCTCCGATGGCCATGCTGAATCTTTGTATTTCAGGGGTGTTTAGCTGCATCAAGACTCCTGCGCCATCACATGCAGAAGTCTCTGGGCCTGCGCGGTGTGAATGTTCACCGTGCCGATCAGCAGCAGTGGCCTGGCGGCGCTGGTGGATTGGAGGATGCATCTCAGCAGTGCCTCTCCGCTCTCATCACGGTAGGTGCTGTTATTGCCAAGGTTCAAGCAAGGCCAATGATGATTTGCCAAAATATGGTTGACCTCTGCTTCGTAATCGCCAAAGGTTACGACCAGGTCGAAGTTGAGTTGAATGGCCAATTCTGTAAAGATTTGGACTCTCGTTTGTTTGTCGTAGCGATTGTTGAGAATCACTACGCGCTGGTGTGACCGGTGTTGGCCAAATAGCCTTCTGCAGATCTCGATGAAGCTTTCGCGGTCATTCACTGCGAACAGATTGGCCCAGTCGATCCGACGGCCTTCTCGGCGCACTTCCTGCAATCGAAAAGCCCCTGGATCTGGTTGGGCAGCCTGCATCGCCTGGAGCGCAGTTTCCCGCTCCAGGCCGAGTCGCTCGGCCACCAGGTATCCGATTGCCACATTCGCTTCGATCGCGAAGTGGCTAAACCCCTTAAGGCTTGCGCTATCCACAATTCCCGGATCGGCGATCAGCACGTCTGACTGCCGTCGTTCGGCCTCTACACGCAGGATGCTTTGCAGTTCCGGATTCTCCTCTGCTGTGATAAGAAGACCATGCCTGGGTATGGAGCGAGCCAGAGAACGTGCGATCTGGAGGAGGTTGTCGCCGAGGTAATCCACATGATCCAGTCGAACATTGGTGAGGATTCCGAGTGTTGAGCGCATCACCCTGAGCTCCAGCCATTCGGCATAGAGGGGATTCACAGCCATGCACTCCATTACGGCGGCTTCGGCCTCTTCACGGCTGAACTGGCCTAGAATCCGTACCTGTTCGTTCACATTGGGGAATCCCCGTCGGCAGATATCGAGATCGCCTCCATCCGGTTGGAGGATTCGAGCGGCGCTGCCGGTGGTCTTGCCATATGTGCGATAGCCAGCTGCTCTGAAGATCGCTGCCACGTAGCGGGTCACGGTTGATTTTCCGCGGATGCCGTTCACATGCACCCGCCAGCCGATCCGATCCCGTGCCTGCTGGAAGCGCTTGGCGTGGCTGATGGTCAGTCCTCCATACAGCGCCAGACCCAGCAGATAGAGCAGATAGGGAGTCAACTCAGCGGCCAGTGGGAGAAAACCATGGTTGGGGACTTCTGCAACCGCCACGGGTTCTGCATTGGAATCACAGGGAAACGAATGTGGTTCTGCTGCAGGCCTCCGCATTTGCGATGCAGCCACTCGGCAATAGTCCTCTCCCGCGCAGGCTGGCGGTGGAGATGGGAGATTTCTTTGCGGCGACCGGTCTTCGGAGCGTCATGGATCCTGGTCTTGAGCCTGATGTCGGGTTTGTCTCTGGCCAGTTGTGCAGCCTGGCCTGATCGCCTCTCCCGCTTCGGCGTCCTGCAGGGACGTGTGGTGGATCTGCAGGGCCAGCCTCTCCCCGGTGTGGAGCTCACAGTGGGGCATCGCACCACCCGCAGTGGTCCTGATGGTGGTTTCCGGCTGTTGGTCCCGCGACAGCCCACCTGGCTGACGGCCCGTGGACCCGGTCTTCTCCCGACCTTGAGAGCTGTGCTGCCGGGCCATGGCACCTTGGTGCGGCTGAGCCGGGATGACGCTCGCACCCTGGTGATCCGCGCCGGCGGTGATGTGATGGCTGGGCGTCGTTTCTACACACCGGAGCCGGGCTCGCGGCAGCGCCCACTTCTGAAGCTCGGAGATCAGGTTGAAGATCATCGTCGGCTGCTTGAACCGATCGCACCCTTGCTCGCTCAGGCGCATCTCTCACTGCTCAATCTCGAGAGCCCTCTGCTGGCTGATCCTGTGGCCGAACGGAATGGGCTGCGCTCCGAGAGATTTCACCCCAGCAAGGACTTTGTCTTCGCCAGCGGGCCAGGCCTGGCTGCGGCTCTTCGGCAGGCTGGGGTTGACGTGCTGGGCTTGGCCAACAACCACGTCTATGACGCGCTCGAACCTGGGCTGCGCTCCACCCTGTCCGTGCTTGAAGATGCCGGTTACGCCGCTGGTGTGGGCTATTTCGGCGCAGGGGAGACGCCGCAGCTGGCCTGGCGTCCGGCCCTGCAGCGTGTTCGCGGTGAGTGGATCAGCAGCCTCGGCTGCACCACCATCCATGGAGCACAGCATCCATGGAGTTATGTGGCCTCCTTGGACCATGGCAAGGGCGGGGCGGCCCTGTGCGAACCCGTGCGGCTGGCAGAGGCGATCCGGGTAGCTCGCCGGCGCGGCCCGGTGATCGTGATGGTGCACGGTGGCAATGAATACCAGGCGGCTCCCACCCCGCCTGTCAGCGAGTTGGTGCAGGTCGCCCTCCGCTCCGGAGCCACCCTGATCCTCAACCACCATCCCCATGTGACCGGCGGTCTGCGCTGGGATGGCCGCAGCCTCGTTGCAGACAGCCTTGGCAATCTCCTGTTCGACCAGACGATCTGGCCCACGTTTCCTTCACTGCTGCTTGAGGTGCAGCTGCACCAGGGACGGATCCGGCGGGTTTCGGGCTATCCCCTGCTGCTGCATGGTTATCGCCCCCATGTGGCAGTCGGCGCCCTGGCCGATTGGATCTTGGCCGGAGTGGCTTCGCTTCAGCCCGGTCCTTGGCTGCTGGAGTCGGGCGTTCTAGAGGCTGATCTGGGCGGAGAGGCCGTCCACCAACGTCGCTGGATTGAGCTAGCGCAGCGTGAGCCTCCCTCCGGTCTGTGGCAGCTGGCACCGGGAGAACGGGTCTGCGGTACGCGGCGATTCGCGCGGGTGGAACTGGGCCGGGATCTGATCGGCGTCGGCCGATTTGAGGACGAGTTGCTCGGTGCCGCTCCCGCCGCCGGTGCGCTCTGGCTTCTGGGCCATCAGGACCTGCGGGTGGATCCTGCTGCTGCCCATCAAGGCCGCTATGGCGTGCGCCTGGAGCGCAGGGCCTTAAACCGTCAGCCCCTGCTGCTCAGGCCACTGCATCGCTTGCCGGTCCGACCCGGGCAGAGGCTGTCGCTGCTGGCCTGGATCCGGGGCTCAGCAGCGATCACGCCCCTGGTCCAGATCAGCTGGTATGGAAGCCGTCGTGGGCCTTCTCAGGCTCGCCTTGTGCAGCCTGTGCGCCTCCGCCAGTCGCTTCGATGGCAGGCTGTTCGGGTTGACGCTGTGGTGCCCTTGCACACGGTGGCCGCAGGAGTGGCGATCGCGCTGGAACCGCCGCAGCTCGGTCGTGTGCATCTTGATGTGGACGACCTGGCACTTGTGCACTGGCAGGATCCCGTCGCAGGTCAGCACCAGGGAACCGGCTGGCTTCGTGCTCAAGGTGCAGGCAGCATGTGCCTCTCAAGCGCAGTGATGCCCGGTGCCTCCCACTCCGGGGCTACCACGGCACTGAAGGCCTGGCCTTAGCCGCCGGCAAATCGGATATCGAGGCTGCGTAGGTAGGTCTTCAGGCCGGCATCCTGGATCGGTAGCAGAAAGGCGCTCCTGCCGCTTTTGTTCACGTGGGCGTGCCAGTGTCCCGGCGGTGTGATGAAGGCGCCGCCGGCTTGCCAGTCGATCCGTTCCGGATTGCGGATGCTGCCATCCTCAGAAAGCTCGGTGCCCACCAGCGTGTAACAGCCGGGGTCGCAGTCGATGATCAGATCCAGGGCCACCGATTGATGACGATGCGGTGCCTGGCTGGCGCCTGCAGGCACCATGCCGAACATCGCCCAGAGCACGTGCGTCACGGTGCGTGTGCTGGGCAGATCGCGGTTGGCAAGGAGCAGACTCAGACGGTTGCCGCTGGCACTGCTGGGGTCGGCTGCCAGCTTCTCAAGCTCCCCCTTCAACCAAGGCCCTGGGTAGTGCGTGGTCTCGAACCTCGGCACGCTTGGGACCACGCCCAGGTAGTCGAGCAACGGGGCGTCATGCACCCAATAGAAAACGCTGGTGAGATCGGCATGGAGCAGCGGAGCCGCGCCTGCAGGAAGCACGAACAGATCACCTTGGCGCCACTGCAGCGCCGTGGCCTCGCTGTTGCCTGCTTCGGGACATTCACACCGGCCGGCACCGCTGAGTACATAGAACAGAGAGCTGGTGGCGTTGGCGGTGGCCTTCACCTCATCCCCGGCTTCGATGCGGATGAAATGGGCTGCCAGGCCTGGGCTCGTGGCGGGTCCGGCTGCGCCGAGTTCAGAACTGAGGTCGAGCGGCAGGATGGCACTTGGGCCTGACCCATGCAGTTCTGGCCCCCAGCAGCGGTAGGGGATCGGCTCAGTCAGGCCCCGTCGCACGGGGTTGGCTGCCTGCCGATAGTCGAACAGCAAGGCCTTGCTCTCAACCTGAGGACGAATCGCCGCCGAGCACACCATCGGTTGCGGAGTTCCGGCCGGCATGGGCTCAGGCTTTCGATCCGGATCTGTCCGTTCCGGGGTTTGGGTCATGGCACGGTTCCCCTTGCTGCCTCGCCACCCTATTGAGCGGCAGCCTCGCTCTGAAGGTCTGCCTCAGCGGCTACGCCTCAGCGGCTTGTGCCTCAGCCGCCGGCCACAGCGGGCACGATCGACACCTCGTCGCCGTCGCTGAGGGTGGTGTTCTCGTTGTCAAGGAAGCGGATGTCCTCACTGTTCACGTAGATGTTGAGGAAGCGCCGCAGCTTGCCGTTCTCATCGCACAGACGTGCTCGGATCCCCGGATAGAGGCCCTCGAGGGCTTCCACCAGAGCGCTGACGCTGCCGGCCTCGACGGCCACGCTGGCCTCGTTGTTGGTGAACTTCTGGAGAGGGGTGGGGATCAGAACCTGAACGGCCATGGAAATCGAGGAAGGGTTCGGGCGGGGATGGGGCGTGCCCCAGGTGGAATCAGGCCTGGTGGTTGGCCTGGGCCTGCTGCCAGGCCGTTTTGAAGCTGTCGAGCTGAGCTTCGATCAGATAGGGCTGGCCAATGGCGGAGGCAACGGCTTCCGTGGTCTTGAGGCCGTTACCGGTGATGTAGGCCACGGTGCGCTCCTCCGGGTTGATCTTGCCCTGCTCCACGAGCTTCTTGAGCACGGCGATCGTGGTGCCCCCGGCGGTTTCGGTGAACACCCCCTCGGTTTCAGCGAGAAGCTTGATGCCCTCGATGATCTCGGCATCACTCACCGCGGCGATCGAGCCGCCGGTGGAGGTAGCGATGTCGATCGCATAAGGGCCGTCGGCCGGATTGCCAATGGCGATCGACTTGGCGATCGTGTTGGGCTTCACGGGCGTGATGAAGTCGCGGCCTGCAGCGAAGGCCTGGGCGATCGGGCTGCAGCCCTCGGCCTGGGCGCCGCTGAAGCGCACGGGCTTCTCGTCGACGAGGCCGCACTTGATGAACTCGTCGAAGCCCTTGCGGATCTTGGTGAACAGCGAGCCGGAAGCCAGGGGCGCCACGATGTGGTCGGGCAGGTCCCAGCCCAGCTGTTCGATCACCTCGTAGCCCAGGGTCTTGGATCCCTCGGAGTAGTAAGGCCGCAGGTTGATGTTCACGAATCCCCAGCCGAAGGTGTTGGCCACCTCCGAGCACAGGCGGTTCACCTGGTCGTAGTTGCCCTTCACCGCCATCAGGGTGGGGTTGTAGATCAGGGTGCCGAGCACCTTGCCCAGCTCCAGATCGCTGGGGATGAACACGCAGCACTCCAGGCCTGCATGGGCGGCGATGGCCGCGGTGGAGTTGGCCAGGTTGCCGGTGGAGGCGCAGCTCACCGTGCTGAAACCGAGTTCGCGGGCCCGGGTGAGGGCCACGCTCACCACCCGGTCCTTGAACGAGAGCGTTGGCATGTTGACGCCATCGTTCTTGATGTGGAGGCTCTTGAGCCCCAGTCGTTTCGCCAGGTTGTTGGCCTTGAGCAGGGGCGTGAACCCCGTACCCACATCAATGGGGTCGCCTTCGATCGGCAGAAATTCGCGATAGCGCCAGATGGAGGCGGGCCCAGCCTCGATCGTGGCGCGGCTGACGCGGCTCTTGATCGCCTCGTAGTCGTAGACCACCTCCAGTGGCCCGAAGCACACGTCTTCGCAGACATGCCGTGCGCCCGAGGCGTAGGGATGGCCGCACTCCTTGCAGCGAAGCCCCGTGAAGGTGGTGCGGGACAAGGTTGCGGTCACGGTGAGGTTCCCGGAGTGGAATGCAAGCTAACAGCGGCGACCAGACTGCTGAAAAAAGCCCGACCTGGTACATCTGTTTATTGGATCCTGGTCGGGGGGGCTTCCGCTGCCTAGCCTCAGCCCAGCCCTTGATGCCGGTCGCGGTGCGGTGCGTTCTCTGGGAGCAGTCGCTTGGGGCAATCGCTGGGGGTGGTGGCACGTGAATGTTCGGATCGCCAGGCACCGCGGCCTGCTGCTGTGTCTGGTCGCCGTTCTGGGTGTCGCCCTGGTCCTGCTCGTGGGGGCCGCGCGGCTGTGGATTGAGTGGCAGTGGTTCAGCCAGTTCGGGTGGGGCCTGGTGCTGCTGCGGCGTCTGGGCCTGCAGCTGGCTCTGGCGGCGCTCGGACTGCTCCTCGGGCTCGGGCTGCAGCGGTTGCTGGGTCGGTTCTGGCATCTGGGGAGCGCCCGGCCGCCTGCCGTTGCACGGCGTGCCGCTCTCGCGCCGCTGCCCTACGCCGCAACTCTGCTGACGGTGCTGGCCAGCCAGCTGATCGCGCTGCTGCTGCTGGTGCGGTTGGCCCAGCGCCTGACCACCAACGCCTTCGATCCCCAACGCCTGCATGGTCTGGTGGCGCTGCTCGACGGAGCACCAGTTGGCCACCTGCCGTTGCTGCTTGCTGCGCTGGTGCCGCTCGTGCCTTTGCTGCTGTGGCGTCCCCGCCACGCCGCACGCTTGGTGGCTGCACTCGGCTCCGCAGCCGGGGCGGTGGCGCTGGCGCGAGCGTGGGGGTTCTGGAGCCTGGCTGCCCTCACCCCGGCCAGCGGTTCGGCTGAGCCCCTGCTGGGGGCGGATGTGAGCTTCACGCTGGCCCGTTTCCCCGCCCTTGCCCTGCTTCTCACCCTGGCCACAGCCCTGCTGCTGGTGCATCTGGGCGCCGCCCTCTGGGGCCAGCTGGCCCAGCCCCCCCAGCTCAGCGATGGGCGCTTTGCTGGCTTCACGGCGGCTCAGCTCCAGTTGCTGCGGTGGCCGCTGGCGGGCTTCGCCCTGCTGGCTGCCGCTGGGTTCTGGCTGTCGCGTCACCAGTTGCTGCTCAGCACTGCGGGCAGTGTGCCGGGAGCCGGCTGGGTGGATGTGCATCTCGCCCTGCCCCTGCGCAGTCTGGCGGCGGTGCTGGCTCTGTGCACCGCCTTGCTGGTGTTCTTCCCCCGGCGGCGCCGCGTTGCCGTGCTGGCTGCCATCACTGTGTTGCTGCCGTTGCTGGAGGCTCTGCTGCTGCCGCTGGTGCAGTTGCTGATGGTCACACCGCGCGAGCTGGAGCGGGAGTCGCCCTACCTGCGGCGCTCGATCGAGGCGACCCGGGCCGCGTTTCAGCTCGACCGGATCCGCACCCGCAACGTTAATCCGCGCTCCCGGCTCACCCGCGAGGACCTGGCGGAGAGCGAGGCGACGATCCGCAACATCCGTCTCTGGGATTCCCGGCCCCTGCTGGCCACCAACCGCCAGCTGCAGCAGCTGCGGGTGTTTTACCGGTTCTCCGAGCCGACGGTCGACCGCTACGGCATCGGCGAGGTGGAGCGCACCGGCAAACAACAGGTGATCATCACAGCCCGGGAGATGGATAGTTCCGGTCTGCAACCCTCAGCCCGCACCTGGCTGAACCGCCATCTTGTCTTCACCCACGGGCAGGGCTTCACCGTGTCGCCGGTCAACACGAGCGGTCCTGATGGGCTGCCTGAATATTTCATCAGTGACCTGGGGCCCAAAAGCCGGGTGAGCGGCAGTTCCCAGCTGGGCATCACCCGGGAGCAGGTGAAGGCTGCCATTCCGATCGGCCGTCCCTCCCTCTACTTCGGGTCGATTGATGCCCCTTATGTCCTGGCCCCCACTGAGGTGTGGGAGTTCGACTATCCCCAGGGCGACATCAACTTCTACAGCCGCTTCAACGGCCAGTCGGGTGTGCCGATGGGTCATCCCCTGGCCCGTCTCGCTGCTGCCATCTATCTGGCTGAACCGCGGCTGCTGGTGGCCGGTGCACTCACCCCCCAGACACGCCTGCTGCTGCGTCGCGAGGTGCGGGAGCGGGTCAAACGGCTGGTGCCATTCGTTCGCTTTGAGGCCGAACCTTATCTGGTCTCCGTGCGTCTCCAGCAACAGTCTGGTCCTTTCCGCAGCGGCCAGCACCAGTTCTGGATCGTCGACGGCTTCACCGTCAGCCGCTCCTACCCCTACAGCGCACCGTTGCCGGGCCGCTCCGATTTGCGTTATCTCCGCAATTCCGTCAAGGCGGTTGTGGATGCCTACGATGGGCATGTCGCTCTCTACGTGGCCGAACCGGATGACCCCCTGATCGCGGCCTGGTGGCGCTTGTTCCCGGAACTGTTCAAGCCGATCAGCGCCATGCCCGCGGCCTTGCAGGCCCACATCCGCTACCCCATCCCCCAGTTCCAGCTTCAGACCACCCAGTTGCTCCGCTATCACGTCACCGAGCCGGGTGTGTTTTACAGCGGTGATGACGTGTGGCAGATCCCCAAGGAGATCTACGGCTCCGAACTGGTGCCGATGCAGCCCTATCACGTCAGTGCCCAGCTTGCTTCTGATCTCCCTCCGGAATTTCTGCTGCTGCAGCCCCTCACCCCCCTGGCCCGTCCGAACCTGGTGGCCTGGCTGGCTGCCCGCAGCGATGCCCCCCACTACGGACAGCTGGAGCTGTTGCGCTTTCCCAGTCAGACGCCGATCCTCGGGCCCGAGCAGATCACGGCGCTGATCAACCAGAATCCGCGCATCAGCCAGCAGTTCGGGCTCTGGAACCGTTCGGGCGCGGAGGTGATCCAGGGCAATCTGCTGGTTGTGCCGGTCGGCCGTGCCCTGTTGTACGTCGAACCCGTGTATCTGAAGGCCCGTCAGGGGGGGCTGCCCACCCTGATCCGGGTCGTGGTGAGCGATGGCACCCGGATCGCCATGGAACCGACCCTGAATCAGGCGATTGAGGCCTTGCTGGATTCAGGACGGTCCCAGCCGGGCGCAGAGATCAGTGCGTCAGCAGGGTCTGGCCCGGCTCGCCTGCGCGACTCGGAATCGATCGGCCCCTGAGCCAGCCGTGGGCCAGGGAACTGGCGCTTCACAACGCCGGGATCCCAAGACATGGGAGCCTCAAAGAAAAAGAGGGGCCTGCGCCCCTCCTTCTGCTCCCGAACCAGCCGGATGGACTGACCGAGGATCAGGCCGCGACGGCGGTCTTGGGGTCGAGTTCGCCCTTGGCGTAGAGACCGGCGTAGTAGTTGATGTCGCGCTGCTTGATCTTGCTGGCGTTGCCGGCGCACCAGAACTGTTGGTAGCGATCCAGGCAGACCTGCTTCATGTAGGCCCGGGCGGGCTTGTTGAAGTGGCGCGGATCGAAGTTGGCAGGATCCTTGGCGGCGGCTTCACGCACAGCGGCGGTGAAGGCGAGGCGGTTGTCGGTGTCGATGTTCACCTTGCGCACGCCGTTGCGGATTCCTTCCTGGATTTCCTCCACGGGCACGCCGTAGGTCTCGGGGATGGCACCGCCGTACTTGTTGATCATGTCGAGCCATTCCTGCGGCACGGAGGAGGAGCCGTGCATCACCAGGTGGGTGTTGGGGATGGCCTTGTGGATCTCGGCGATGCGGCTGATGGCCAGCACTTCACCGGTGGGCTTGCGGGTGAACTTGTAGGCGCCGTGGCTGGTGCCGATGGCGATCGCCAGGGCGTCAACCTTGGTCTTGGCCACGAAGTCGGCGGCTTCAGCGGGATCGGTGAGCAGCTGGCTGTGGTCGAGCTTGCCCTCGAAACCGTGGCCGTCCTCGGCTTCACCCATGCCGGTTTCCAGGGAGCCGAGGCAGCCCAGCTCGCCTTCCACGCTCACGCCGATGGCGTGGGCCACGTCCACCACTTCCTTGGTGACGGCCACGTTGTACTCGTAGCTGGCCGGACTCTTGGCGTCGGCCATCAGCGAACCATCCATCATCACCGACGTGAAACCGTTGGCGGCGGCGCCGAAGCAGGTGGCGGGGCTGTTGCCGTGGTCCTGGTGCATCACCACCGGGATGTCGGGATAGGTCTCCACAGCCGCAAGGATCAGGTGGCGCAGAAAGTTTTCACCGGCGTACTGACGGGCACCGCGGGAGGCCTGAAGGATCACCGGGGAGTCGGTCTCGTAGGCCGCCTCCATGATCGACTGCACCTGCTCCAGGTTGTTCACGTTGAAAGCCGGGATGCCGTAGCCGTTCTCGGCGGCGTGATCGAGCAGCAGCCGAAGCGGGACGAGCGCCATGGGAAACCTCGGAAGACAGGGTTGAGGATGGGCGGACTCTAGGGGATGTCCCCTCGGGGCCTGGCGCGCCAGTGCTCTGGCGGTGGTGATGGACATCGACGTGCCTCCTTGGGAATCCCGGTACTCAGACGTGGGTGATGGATGGTGCGCTGCATCTGGGGGCCGATCGATTCGGCTGTCCCTATTTCCGCCTCGGGGCGATTCCGCGACCAACACACTTCAGCGGTAGCGATTGCTACGACTGCTGGCGGTGGGTCGTGATGTGTGAAAGCCGATCGTCGGCGCACATCCCCGCCGCCACCTGAACCCAGCAACCGACTCTTCGGATCAACCGACTGCTCCGCCCAGCCCAGTTCAGCGGGCCAGGTCGCAGCAGCGCTGGCTGGCCACGCCTTCGGCCAGGCCCGGCACCATCGGCCGTTGCTCGCGGATCGCTGCGCTCCACCAGCTGTGCATACGCTGCACTGGCGCAATCCGCCCATCGGACCAGGTTCGGGCGAAGACCCACCGGGGATCAGGCTCAAGCCGGCGCAGCGGCTCCCCGCCGCGCGACAGCCAAAGATTGAAGCCGTGCACGTAATCCGTCTGGTTCTCGGAGCCGAGCACAGCCGTACCTTCCCGACCGTAGATCTCCAGCCAGCAGCCTCGACCGCGGCGGGTCACCGATGCCAGGTTGATCTGGGCTGGTACCGCCCGGCCCTCGCTTCCTTCCAGTTCGAGCTGGAGCAGGGCGATGTCTTCTGCATCCACTGCGGCGAGCCTGCCGCTGCCATCGGCCAGAGGGCGTTCGCGGATGGCCGTGCTCAGCTGGGCCTGGAGACTGCGGGTGGGACCCACCAGCCAGTGCATCAGATCGAAGGCATGGGTGCCCAGGGCGCCGAGCACGCCCCCCCCGGCCGCCGCATCGGCATACCAGCTCCACGGCCGGGCGGGGTCGGCGCGACTGCCCATCAGCCAGTCGAGCTTCACCAGCACCGGATCGCCCAGAACACCTCCGGCCAGCAGATCCTGGAGCTGCTGGAACAGGGGCACGGCGCGGTACTCGAAGTCCACCGCCACGGTGAGGCCGCGCTGCAGGGCGAGACGCTGCAGCGCTTCCGCCGCGTCGGCCTTGAGGGTCACCGGTTTCTCCAGCAGCAGGTGCTTGCCCGCCTCCAGGGCACGCCGGGCCAGGTCGGCCCGTGGCGCCGGCGGTGTGGCGATCACCACGGCCTCGACCCTCGGATCGGCGAGAATCGCGTTGAAATCGCTGCTGCCTGGGAGCCCGGTCTGCTGGCAGGCAGCTTCAAGGCGTTCGCGGCGCGGATGCCAGAGGGCGACGGGCTCGGTGTCACTGCAGGCGTAGAGAGCCGGCAGGTGAACGGCCTGGCCGAAACCGAGCCCGGCGATGGCCACACCGATGGGCCGACGGACGGACATGGTGCTGAAGCGGAAAGGTTCAGCCAGCCTGCAGCAGCCCCGCCCCCGCTTCGCAGCTGGCCGCGATCACCTCATTCACCAGCACCTCGTTCCCGGCTGCAAGCCACGGTGCGCCGAAACGGGGGATGCCGTTCACGCTTGTGTCGCGATACAGCTTCTGGCCGCAGTCGATCTCCATCACATAGAGATCGCCCATGCGGCCGCGGCCCTGCTCCCCTGGTTCGGCATCCGGATCAGCCGGCAGGAAACGGCTCAGCACGGTGAGGTTGCCGCTGCGGCTGATGCGCAGGCTGCCGGAATCCCACCATTGCTGCCCCTCCGCCGTCGGCGCCACCGCCTGCCAGTCGACTGGGCCGGCCAAGGCTGGTGCGGGTCGCAGCGCCAGGCTTGCCGCACAGAGCAGCAGCACCATCAGGCCTGACACGAGAGTGTGGGCCAGATGTTGGTGAAGGGTCAGGGCTCGTCTCAGAACCCGGAGTCGCTGCACGCTCATGCCGGTGTGAGCGCCCTGCAGCCATGCAGCTGCAGCAGGGTCGCCAGGGTGGCCTTCAGTTTCGGGCGCTCCACGATGACGTCGATGAAGCCATGCTCCCGCAAGTATTCCGCCGTCTGGAATCCCTCCGGCAACTTCTCCCGCAGCGTCTGCTCGATCACCCGCCGCCCGGCGAACCCGATCAGCGCTTTCGGTTCCGCCAGGATCAGATCGCCCAGCATGGCGAAGCTGGCGGTGACTCCGCCGGTGGTGGGATGGGTGAGCAGCGGGATGTAGAGCAGTTCCGCCGCCCGGTGCCGCTCCAGCGCCCCGGCGATCTTGGCCATCTGCATCAGGCTGAGCATGCCCTCCTGCATACGGGCGCCGCCGGAGGCGCACACGATCAGCAGCGGGTAGCGGCGGGCGGTGGCGGTTTCGATCAGCCGGGTGAGCTTTTCGCCCACCACCGAGCCCATTGAACCGCCCATGAAACGGAAATCCATCACCCCAAGGGCGAGGGGCATGCCGCTGCTGCGGCACAGGCCGGTCACCACCGCGTCGCGCAACCCCGTGCTCCGCTGGCTGTCGCGGATCCGGTCGGCGTAGCTGCGCCGGTCCTTGAACGCGAGGGGATCGGTGGGGCTCAGTTCGGTATCCAGCGGTTCGAAACTGCCGGGATCAGCGATCAGCCGGATCCGTTCGTCGCTGTCGATGCGGTGATGCTGGCCGCAACCCTTGCACACGCTCGCATTGGTCACCAGATCCTTGCGGTACACCACCAACGCGCACTCCGGGCACTTGCTCCAGAGGCCATCCCCTTCTTCAGGCTCTTGAGCGAGGCGAACGGCCGGTGCAGTCTTGCGGCGGTCGGCGAACCAGTCGAACAGGGACATGGGGTTCCGGAGAAGGTCAGGCGCCCGGGCCGACGGGGCACGCCCCCATTAAAGGCTGTCAGATCAGGGGCACCAGGCGGCTCAGCCAGAAGCTGTTGCCCAGCAGCCACACCGCCGCGCCGCCGATGGCCAGGAATGGACCGAATGGAAAAGGTTGCCCTGGACCCAGCCGGCCGCTCAGCCGCCCCGCCAGCCCGATCACGGCGCCGCTGAGCACCGCCAGAGCGACGGCCAGGCCGAGGCCGGTGAGACCGAGCCAGGCTCCAAGCAGGGCCGCGAGCTTGGCGTCTCCCAGGCCGAGGGCTGGTCGACCCATCAATCGCTCCGCCAGCGCGCTCACCGCCTCAAAACCCACCAGCCCCAGGCCGGCGGCCAGCAGGTGATGGAACAGCAGCTCAGTACCGGTTGCCTTGCCCTGCAGCAGGCCGATCAAGGCCGTGCAGGCCAGGCCGAGCAGCAGGCCGATCCGGCAGAGGGATTCCGGCAGCCAGAGGCTGTCGAGGTCGATCAGCGTGAGCGGAACCAGCCAGCTCAGCAGCAGCCAGCCGGCCAGCACCAGCAGCAGCGGCTCAGCGGCGGAGCCCATGGCCGTGGGCCGGGCCAGGGAGGCCGCCACCCAGAGCCCGGCTGTGAGCAGTTCCACCAGCGGATAGCGCACGGCGATCGAAGCACCGCAGTGGCGGCAGCGACCGCCCAGCAGCAGCCAGCCCAGCACCGGCACGTTCTCGCTCCAATGCAGCCCGGTGCCGCAGCGGGGGCAGTGGCTGCCGGGGTGGATCAGCGACTCCTGCCGGGGCAGCCGCCAGGCCACCACGTTCAGAAAGCTGCCTACGCAGGCTCCAAGGATCGCGGCCAGCAAGGGCAAATGCAGCAGCGGTGATGCCATCGGGTTCAGCTTCAGCGATTGCGAGGCATGCGCAGGCGGGAGTTTGGTCGCGCCGCCGTCTTGCCCCGCAACAGCTCAAGCGGGATGAACTGCTCGTTCGGCAGCAGCACCGGTTGATCGAACACAACCCGGCCTCGTTCCCCCTGGAGCACGACACCATGCGGATCAGCCCCGCCGGGGCAGTGCTCCAGGTAGCGATAGATCACGCTCCTGGCGCGCTGAAACACCGCCTGGCTGTTGATCCGGTCGAAACGAAGTTCATGGGCTGTGCTCCCGATCGCCCCCGCGATCAGGAAGGAAGGCCAGCGTTGATCCGGAGGCGGAGTCTGGGGGGGAGCGTGGTTGATGGCCTCACCGTCTCCTGGTTATCAACCAGATTAAGGGTGAATCGCCGAGCTGACTGAAGCGGCTGCCGCAATCAGGCCAGTTTCTTCTTCTCCTCGATCATTCGGTGAATGATCGGTGTGAGAATCAGCTCCATGGCAAATCCCATCTTGCCGCCGTTCACCACGATCGAGGTGGGGCTGGACATGAATGAATCGTGGATCATGTCGAGCAGGTAAGGGAAGTCGATCCCCCACTTTTCACGAGCACCCTTGCGGAAGTGGATGATCACAAAGCTCTCATCCGGGGTGGGGATGTTCCGGATCATGAAGGGGTTGGAGGTGTCCACCGTGGGCACCCTCTGGAAGTTGATGTCGGTGCGGCTGAACTGGGGGCAGATGTGGTTGATGTAATCCGGCATGCGGCGCAGGATCGTATCCACTGTGGCCTCGGCGGAGTAGCCGCGCTCTGCGTTGTCGCGGGCGATCTTCTGGATCCACTCCAGGTTGGTGATCGGCACCACGCCGATCAGCAGGTCCACCAGACCGGCCACGTCGTAATCGTCGCCTTTCACGCCGCCGTGCAGACCCTCGTAGAAGAGCAGGTCGGTGCCGGTGGGGATCGGTTCCCATGGGGTGAATTGGCCAGGGGCCAGGTCGGTGCCCAGGCGACCGTTGTGCTCTGCAGCTTCCTCCAGGGAGTGGAGGTAGTAGCGCTTCTCACCGTTGCCGGTTTGGCCGTAAGTCTTGAACAGCTCCTCGAGCTTGTCGAACAGGTTGGCCTCGGGGCCGAAATGAGAGAAGTTCTCCCCCTTGGCCAGAGCGGCGGCCATGGCCTCCTTCATCGGGCCGCGCTCGTAGCGGTGGTAGCTGTCGCCTTCCACCACGGCCGGGGTGATGCCCTCGCGGGTGAAGATGTACTCGAAGGCCCGCTTGACAGTGCTGGTGCCTGCGCCGGAGGAACCGGTGACGGCAACGACCGGGTGACGCTTCGACATCGACGCAGGGGGGAAAACCGCGACTGAGTTTGGCAGGTCGTGGGTCCATTCCCGCAACTTGCCCGTCAGGTCGGGCTCGGATCGCTCTCCAGCGCCGCCAGCAGCTGCTCGCCCATGGCCCGGCAGCCCAGTGGGGTGCAGCCCTCGGCCATCAGATCACCGGTGCGGTAACCGGCGGTCAGGACCCGGTCAACGGCGGCTTCCAGTGCGGCGGCTGCGGCTTCCTGCTGCAGACCGATCCGCAGCAGCATGGCGGCGCTGAGCACCATCGCCATCGGATTGGCCTTGTCCTGGCCGGCGATATCGGGGGCGGAGCCGTGGATCGGCTCGAACAGTCCCGGCCCGCCGGCGCCAAGAGACGCCGACGGCAGCATGCCGATCGAGCCGCTCAGCATGGCCGCCTCGTCGCTGAGGATGTCGCCGAACAGATTGCTGGTGAGCAGCACGTCGAACTGGCGGGGGTTGCGCACCAGCTGCATGGCGGCGTTGTCCACATACATGTGGCTCAGCGTCACGCCCGGGTAGCTGCTGGCGTGCAGGGCCTCCACCCGGTCGCGCCAGAGCTGGCTCACATCCAGCACGTTGGCTTTGTCGACACTGCAGATCCGGCCGCTGCGCTGCTGGGCCAGATCGAAGCCCAC
This sequence comes from Prochlorococcaceae cyanobacterium, assembly GCA_040399265.1. Lineage (GTDB taxonomy): Bacteria > Cyanobacteriota > Cyanobacteriia > PCC-6307 > Cyanobiaceae > NIES-981. The sequence continues at coordinate 36,725 of JBBASO010000006.1, read as the reverse complement.
CCGGGCGATGCGGTCGATCTCATCGTCGAAGTAGGCCATGGTGTTGAAGGCCCGCACCCGGCCTTCGGCTTCCACCCGGCCTTTGGGGGTGCCGAAATACACGCCGCCGGTGAGCTCGCGCACCACCAGCAGATCCACCCCCTCGATCACCTCGCGCTTCAGGGTGGAGGCGTCGATCAGGGAGGGGATGATCTTGACGGGGCGCAGGTTGGCGAACAGGCCCAGGCCGGCCCTCAACCCGAGCAGGCCGGTCTCTGGGCGCTTGTCGCGGGGCAGGCTGTCGTACTGGGGAGAGCCGATCGCTGCCAGCAGCACCGCATCGCCGCTGCGGCAGGCCTCCAGCGTGCTGGCGGGCAGCGGCTCGCCGGTGGCGTCGATGGCGGCACCACCGATCGGCTGCTCGTCGTAGGTGAGCGTGAAGCCGTGGCGGCGGCTCACCACCTCCAGCAGCTGGCGTGCCACGGCCATGATCTCCGGACCGATGCCATCTCCGGGGAGCAGGGTGATCCGGTAGCTGGTCATCGCGGCAGCCGAGGGGACTGAAAGGTCGGTCTGGAGGCTACGCCGTGGCCCCGCAGCTCAATCGTGGCTGCGCTTCTCCAGTTGCCGCAGGCTGCGGGCCAGCTCCGGCAGTCTGTTGAAGGCTGCGGCGCAGCGCAGCCAGAGACGATTGGGGATAGCCGGGTAGCCGCTCACCACTTCGCCCGCGGCCACCTCGCCGTGCACCCCAGATTTTGACGAGGCGATGGCCCGGTCCCCCATCACTGCCCGATTGGCCAGGCCCACCTGGCCGGCCAGGATCACGCCATGGCCGAGGCGGGCCCCACCGGCGATGCCCACCTGGGCGGCCAGGGCACAGCCGCGGCCGGTGCTGACTCCATGGCCGATGTGCACCAGGTTGTCGATCTTGGTTCCGGCACCGATGCGGGTTTCGCCCACAGCCGGGCGGTCGATGCAGCTGCCGCTGCCCACCTCCACGCCGTCCTCCAGCACGACACGGCCGGTCTGGGGCATCTTGCGCCAGCCGGCCGCGGTGGGAACGAAGCCGAATCCTTCACCGCCGATCACCGCGTTCGCCTGCACAACGCAGCCCTCGCCCAGCTGGCTGCCGGCCTGCAGCACGGCGCCGGCATGCAGTTCGCAGCCGGTGCCGATCACCACGTCGTCATCCAGCACCACGCGGGGATGGAGCACGCAGCCGTCCCCCAGCCGCACGTCGGCGCCGATCACCACCTGGGCACCCACATGAACACCGGTGCCGAGCTGCGCCGAGGGATCGATCACAGCGCTGGGGTGGATGCCGGGCAGTCGCCGCCGGGGTGGATGCAGCAGTTCCAGAGCCTCGGCGAAGGCGAGGCGGGGGTCTGCTACTGCGATCCAGGCCACGCCGCGCCGCCTCAGCAGCGTCTGCAGCGCGACAGCCTCCTCCCCCCTGGCGGGGATCAGAACGGCGCCGGCGTTGGTGGCCGCGGCGGCGGCGGCCAGAGCGTGGCCGGGCTCCAGAAAGCTCAGCTGGCTGGCCGCCGCCTGATCCAGTGCCGCAGCGCCGCTCAAGTCAGGATCTTCGGCCAGGAAGCGCTGCGTCTCGCTGTCGTCAGGTCCGCAACCCCGTGCGCGCAGCAGATCGAGCAAGTGGCTGAAGCGCATGCTTCACGGGTGGAACGGGCTGGGCGGATCGTAGGCAGCTGGTCGGGGGCTGCCCTGACAGCTGGGTTCTGACAGCAGTGGCTTAGAGCAGGGCCAACTGGTCGCGGTGCACCACCTCCACGCCGGCCCGGCCGATCAGCGTCCGCAGCTCACCGCTGCCTAGGGCTGTGAGACCCCGCCCCAGTTCACGGCCGTCCTGGCTGAGCAGCCGCACCGGCTCCTGCGGAGCGAACATGCCCTCCACTGCCGTGACACCCACCGCCAGCAGGGAGGCGCCCCGCTCCACCAGGGCGCGCTCTGCTCCGGCGTCGAGCCAGAGGCTGCCTTTTGGAAGCAGGGCATGGGCCAACCAGCGCTTGCGGTCGGGCAGGGGAGCGCTGGAGGGCCGAAACAAGGTTCCCAGCCGCTCCCCTGCCAGCAGGCCATCGAGCACAGCGGGATCGCGGCCGTCAGCCAGGCGCACCCGGATGCCGCTGGAGGTGGCGATCCTGGCTGCCGTCAGCTTGGTGGTCATGCCGCCGGTCCCCCACTGGCCACCGCCGGAGGCCACGTGGCTGAGTCGGGCCAGTTCTGCCAGGTCACGCACCTCCTCGATCGGTTCGGCGTTGCTGTCACTGCGGGGATCGCCTGAATAGAGGCGATCCACATCGGTGAGCAGGATCAGTTCATCGGCTGCCACCGCCACGGCCACCAGGGCGGAGAGGGTGTCGTTGTCGCCGAACCTCAGTTCGTCGGTGGCGAGGGTGTCGTTTTCATTCACGACCGGCACCACCCCCCAAGCCAGCAGTTGCGCCAGGGTGCGCCGTGCGTTCTGGAAGCGGCGCCTGGAGGCCAGGTCGCCACGGGTGAGCAGCACCTGGGCCACCGTGAGGCCGCGCACGGCAAAGGCATCTTGATAGAGGGCCATCAGCTGTCCCTGTCCGACTGCGGCCGCCGCCTGCAGGGCTTCCACAGCCGTCGGCCGTTCGCCCATCGCCAGGCTGGCGCAACCCAGCCCTACCGCCCCGCTGGTGACCAGCGTGATCGCCTCGCCGCGGCGGCAGGCCCGATTCAGGCTGGCGGCCAGGTCGGCGATCACCGCGGCTGTGGGCCGCTCGGGCGTGCCGCGCAGCAGGCTGGTGCCCACCTTCACAACGCGGCGGCAGGGTTTGCTGGAGTGCGTCATCCGCCCGGGCTGGTGCCCATCCAGTGAGCCAGGCGCAGTTCCAGCCGCTGCAGCCGATCCCGTCGGCAGGGCCGTCCCTGTGGATCGGTGGGCTTCACCAGCACGGTGAACAGGCCCAGTCGATTGCCGGCGATCACATCGGTGAACAGGCGGTCGCCGATCAGGGCCACCTGGGCGGGGGGCAGCTGCAGGGTCTCGAGCACCTTGCGCAGGGCGCTGCGCCGTGGCTTGCCTGCCGAGGTGGTGAAGGGCACGTTCAGCTCGGCGGCCACATTGCCGATGCGCTGACGGGACGGGTTGTTGCTGAGCAGGTGGATGGGCAGCTGGCCGCGAGCCTGTTCAATCCAGCTGCGCATGCTGTCAGGCAGGGTGGCCTGGCGGCGGGGCAGCAGGGTGCGGTCCACGTCGAGCACCAGGGCCCGGATGCCGCGTCCTTGCAGCTCGGCGAGAGGCAGCTCCGCCAGGGTTCGCTCGACCAGCCAGTCTGGCCGGAGCAGCTGCCGCAGCTTCACTCCTGCTCCTCCCGCTCCTCCAGCTCCGCCTCGATGCGGGGCTGTACGCGCTCAAACTCTTCACCTTCCACCAGCACCGCCGAGCTGCCATTCATGCGGGCGACGACAAAGAAGGGATCGAGAGGGATATAGAGGCCGTATTCCCGGTCATCCACCAGGAAGCTCACCAGCAGTTCGTAGGTCTCGGTTTCGTCGTCGCTGTCCTCGTCATCGAGGTCGTCCGGTTCCGGTTCATCGAGCTCGCCGCTCACCGTGAGAGTGACGGCCGAGCGCACCAGGGTGAGGTCGTGCTCCTGCAGCACCACATCAGCGACCGAGAGGATCGGCTCGGCGGCATCCACGGCCTCGATCAGTTCCGGTTCCTCGCCGTCGCTGAGGCGAAACAGGCACACCGGGGTGTCGACCGGAGTGAGCAGCACGTAGTCGTGACCATCGAGGGGGATCAGCTGCTCGAGGAAGCAGAGCAGTTCGCGGTTCTGCTGATCACGCACCAGCACGGTGGGCACATCGGTGGGCAGGTCGCCGGAGCCAGTCATGAACGCAGCAGCAGGGCTCGGGAATCGAGCGGTGCCCTCAGGATGGCCCAGCGCTTGACCGTCTGCCGCCGCCGATGGTCGCCGCGCTCACCGGCAGGTGGGGGGTGGCTCTGGTTCCGGCCCCTCCCGCAGCCACTGCTCCAGCAGCAGGGCGGCGGCAGCGCTGTCGAGCACGCCGCTGCGATCGCCCGCCAGGCTGTGGCGCTCGGCCGCTGCCCAGCTGCTGCTGTGCTCGTTCACCCACACCAGAGGCAGGCCGGTGGCGGCGCGCAGCTGCTGGCCGTAGCGGCGACAGTGGCGGGCCTGGGGGGTGAGGGCTCCCCTGGCATCCAGCGGCAGACCCACCACCAGCAGCTGCACCTTGCGGCTGGTGATCAGCGGTTGGATGACGTTGAGATCCGCACTGAAGCTGTCTCGCGCTAGGGCGGCGAGCCGAGTGACCGTGAGGCCGAGAGGGTCGCAGCCGGCCAGGCCGATGCGCCGCCGGCCGACGTCGAAGGCCAGCGCCGAGCGGGGGTGGGGTGCGGGCATCGCTTCAGCGCGGGCCGCCGAGCGGGGTGGGCATCGGCCGCCGTCGCGGCTGGAGCTGCTCCAGCACCGCTTCGAGACGACGGCTGGTGCGGCTGGTCCGCACCGGCAGCTCCTGGCGGCGCCAGACGCTGCGTGCCATCAGCAGCCGTTCGCCGCGGGGCTCAGCCCCCCTCTGCTGCAGCCATTGCTCCAGGGCGGTGTCGTGGCGGTCGCTGCGCAGCCAGAGGGGCTCGGCGTCGCCGAGGGCCTGCTGGGCCTGGCGCAGCAGCAGCTCCGTGCCGGTGCCGATCAGATGCTCCCAGCCCGGATGCACGGTCAGTTCCAGGTCATGGCCACCGCCCGGGTGTTCACTCAGCCAGCGCACAGCTGCCACCGCCTGATTGCGGCAGCGGTCGAGCAGCAGCCAGCCCCGGCTGCGGCTCTGGTCGAGCAGGTCATCGCTGCAGCGGTCGAGCAACTGGCGCAGCTGGGCCGGACAGGCCGCCTGTTCCAGCTGGAGCAGGGCTCGTGCGTTGGCGCGGCAGAGGGGTTGAAGCAGCAACTCTCCCGGGGCATCCACCAGTTCGGTTGCCTGGTGCCACCGCCAGAGGCGCTCGAGGCGCAGGGGTTGGAAGCCTTGTTCCCGCAGCGATGCCAGGCGGTCGCGGTCGAGGCTGGAGCTGGTGGCGATCCAGCTGGTGGCGGCCTCGGTGCGCTGAATCGCCTCGCGCAGCAGCAACTGGCTGAGCTGGCGGCGGTCAGCGGTGCTGGCCAGGCGGAGGTGCAGCACCTGCCAGCAGCTGCCACGGCGGTTGATCTGGCGGGTGACGATCAGTCCCTCGGGATGGGCACCACGGCGGGCCAGCAGCACGCGAGCGCCCCCGGCCGGCCGGCCGCTGAACAACTGCAGGAGCCGTTCCGGCAGATTGAGCAGCAGCGACTGCATCAGCACCGAGCGCTGCAGCAGCGGCTGGAGCGGCACAAAGGCTGGATCGCCCAGCTGGGGCAGGTGCCAGGCGGCAAGCGGTTCGATCTCCAACTCAGGACCGGACACCAACGGGACGCCCACGTGCTGGTGGCCCACCAGCAGCTGACCGGGTGTGTGGCCGGGGGTACCGGATCGTTCAGGCGTGGTCGATTGCACTGCCATCCCGGTCCGCTCCCCGATGCAGGCCTCCATCACTCTATCGAGGGAGGCCGGTCAGCGCCGGCGGCTCAGGCGGGCCGCACCAGCACCAGCGGCGTGCGCTCGTTGGCGTTGCCAGCCGGGTTGGGGCGCAGGGCGCGCTGCAGCAGTTCCTCGTCGCAACCGGCACTGGCTGCCAGCACCTTCACCCGACCCAGGTCATTCACATCCACCACCGCCACCGCCACGCCGAGGGCCTGAGCCATGCGGCTGCAGAAGCTGGCGGGATCCGTGGGCCCGAGCACGATGGTCTGGTCGTAGGGCGGTGTGGTGCCCGTCACGTCGTCGATCAGGCGGGCCTGCTCACCGGCAAGGCGGTAAAACCAGCCCTTCGAGCCCACCAGCTTGAGGGCGGTGCCGACCAGCCAGGCCGACAGCACACGGGCGGGGCCGACCAGGTCGATCAGGCTCTGCAGGCCACAGGCCGTGGCCAGGGAGCTGGTGGGGTGGAAGACGCGGCAGAGCAGCCGCGCCAGAGCGGATGGCTGCACCGTTTCGGGGTGGTGATAGCGGCCTTCCATCACAGCCAGAGGGGTTTCCCCGATGGTGAGCACATCGCCCGGCTGCACAAGCCCACCGGCGTACCGACGCAGCACCGCTTCGGGGTCGTCGAGGGTACCGAGCAGGTGGGTCTTGAGGGGCAGCACCCGGCAGCGCTCCCCCTCGCGCCAGGCGGCGCCGGCGGCCTCGACCGGCTCGGGACGGCGCAGGGGCACGAGGATGCCGTCGCGGCGCCATAGACGGCCGAAAGGGCCGTAGTTGACCCAGAGCACCTCAAGCCAGAGAGTGTCGAGCAGCGCGGCCGGATCAACACCGGCCGGTGCTTCGATCGACACGGTCAGCTCGGCGCGGGTGGCCTTGCGGCCCTTGATGATGTAGGCCGCCCAGTAGCCGTCAGGTCGGCTTTCCTCATCCGGATGGCAGGCCTGCACGTGGGTGCGGATGCTGACGCCGCTGAGGTCGCCGCGACCCAGCAGGGTGGGGCGCAGTTCCAGCTGTGGAACGAACACTTCCATGCGCCGGTGCGGATTGGCGAGCGTCACCATGCCTCGCACGATCACCCGGCCCCCTGCCTGCTCGACGACAAAGGATTCGGCGGTGAGCTGCAGCGGCGATGCCGGCCGTAGCCGGTGGCGCAGTTCCAGCCAGAGCAGCAGCAGGCCGAGGAGCAGGGCGGCGATCAGGACCCCCTTGAGCAGCAACAGGAGCAGCAAGTGCGACGCGACGCGAATCGGGGGAGCGTAGAGGCATCCGGCGCCTTAGCGTCCGCCCAGATGGGACTCGTCGGGCGATGCGCAAGACCTTCGTGCTGGATACGAACGTGCTGCTGCACGATCCGGCCGCGCTCACCCGGTTTGAAGACAACAACATCGTGATCCCGATCGAGGTGGTCGAGGAGATCGATCGCTTCAAGCGCGACCCCGCCGAGAAGGGGCGCAATGCCCGCCAGGTGTCACGCCTGCTCGACGAGCTGCGAGCCCAGGGCAACCTTGCGGATGGGGTGCCGATCGACGATCAGGGCGGCACCCTCAAGGTGGTGTTCTGCCGCGCCGAGACCCTGGCCACCCTGCCGCCGGAGCTCAAGGCGGGCAATGGCGACAACAACATCCTGGCGGTGGCGCTGGAGCAGCAGCGGCTGGAGGCAGTGATCGGCGACCAGCCGCCGGTGGTGCTGGTCACCAAGGACACCAACCTGCGCATCAAGGCTGATGCGGTGGGGCTGATCGCCCAGGACTACACCACCGACAAGGTGGCGATCGGCGACCTGTATCCCGGCTTCTGCGAGGTATGGGCGAGTGCCGACCAAATGGACGCCGTGAAGGTGGCGCCCGGGCTTGGCCTTGAGAGGCTGGCGCTGCCGCAGCAGCTGGTGGCGAACGAGGGGGTGACGTTGATCGACCAGGCCCAGCCGGCCCACACCCTGCTGGCTCGCTTCAACGGGGCCAGCCGGACCCTGCAGCCGCTGCAGCGCGTCACCAAGGTGAAGCTCGGTCGGATCCAGGCCCGCAACCGGGAGCAGACCTTCGCCCTCGATCTGCTGCTCGACCCGGCCGTACAGCTGATCACGCTGGTGGGCAAGGCGGGTACGGGCAAGACTCTGCTGGCACTGGCGGCCGGACTCAATCAGGTGGCCGATGAGCGGCTCTACGAGCGGCTGCTGGTGACGCGGCCGGTGATTTCCCTGGGCAAGGAGATCGGTTTCCTGCCCGGTGACCTCGACGAGAAGATGGGTCCCTGGATGCAGCCGATCATCGACAACCTCGATTTTCTGCTCGGCTGCGACGATCAGCGTGGAGGGAGCACGGCCGGCACCAGCCATGGCGCCAGGCCCGGTGGTCATCGGCCCCGCAGCAACTGGGCCGATCTCAAGGGCATGGGGCTGCTGGAGGTGGAAGCGATCAGCTACATCCGCGGCCGCTCGATTCCCCGCCAGTACATGGTGGTGGATGAAGCCCAGAACCTCACCCCCCACGAGGTGAAGACGATTGTGACCCGGGTGGGTGAGGGCACGAAGATCGTGCTCACCGGCGATCCCTACCAGATCGATAATCCTTATGTGGATGCGGAGAGCAACGGCCTCACCTGGCTGGTGGAGCGGTTCAAGGATCAGAGCCTCGCCGGCCATGTGACCCTGCAGCGGGGCGAACGCAGTGCCCTGGCTGAGCTCGCTGCCAACCTGCTCTGACGGCAGCCTCAGGACCAGTGCAACAGTGGTTCAGCAGTCCAGGCTGGAACGGCGTTCGGCGTCGCTGATGTCCCCGCGCTCGCGCTGCCACTGCCGACGCCGCAACCCTTCGTAGGCACGACAGAACCCTTCACCGAGTCCCTGTCGCAGAGCTGTATCGGCGGCGAAGGCATCGAGGGCCTCGCTCAGGTCGGCGGGCAGGAGCTGGCATTCGCTCCCGTCGAGCGGTTGGGCGTAGTTGTCGTTGTCGCGCCGTGCACCCGGGTCGAGGCGTCGCTCGATGCCATCGAGGCCCGCCGCCAGGATCGCCGCCTGCAGCAGGTAGGGGTGCGCCGAGCCGTCGGGCAGGCGCAGTTCCAGGCGTTGGTTGTCGGGGATGCGCACCATGTGGGTGCGGTTGTTGGCCGTGTAGCTGATGCCGCCGGGGCTCCAGGTGGCCCCGGAGTTGGTGGGCGGCGCCGCCAGGCGCCGGTAGCTGTTCACCGTGGGGTTGGTGATCGCGCACAGGGCCGGGGCGTGGGCGATCAGCCCGCCCAGGAAGTGATAGGCCAGGGCCGAGAGCCCCAGCTCCCCGGCCGGATCGTGGAACAGATTGCGGCCGGCGGCCGTTGTGCCGGCAGCGCCCCACAGCGACAGATGGGTGTGACAGCCGTTGCCGGTGAGGGCGGCGAAGGGCTTGGCCATGAAGCTGGCCCGCAGGCCCTGCTGCTCGGCCATCGCCTTCACCATCACCTTGAAGAAGGCGTGACGGTCGGCGGTGGTGAGGGCATCGGCGAAGGTCCAGTTGATCTCGAACTGGCCGTTGGCGTCTTCATGGTCGGCCTGGTAGGGGCCCCAGCCCAGCTGTTCCATCGCCGTGAGCAGGGGCCCGATCAGGCCGAAACGGCGCATCAGCGCCAGCTGGTCGTAGCAGGGTTTCTCCTGGTGGTCGGCGGGATCGGCGATCGCGGCGCCATCGGGGCTGAGCAGGAAGAATTCAGCCTCCACACCGCTGCGCAGTTCGAAACCAAGGGCGGCGGCCCGCTGTTGCTGCTGTCGCAGCAACCGGCGCGGGCACTGGGCCATCGGTTCGCCGTTGAGGGTGAGCTCGGCTGCCATCCAGCCCACGCCGCTCTGCCAAGGCAGGGCCGTGAGGCTGGCCGGATCGGGCACCGCCAGCACGTCGCCGTCGGCGGGGGAGAGATCGAGCCAGGCGGCGAAACCGGCGAAGCCCGCCCCGCCTGTGGCCATCGCCGCCATGGCGGACGCCGGCACCAGCTTGGCCCGCTGGATGCCGAATAGGTCGGTGAACGACACCAGCACGAACTGGAGGCCCTGCTCCAAGAGCCGGTGGGTGAGATCAGCCATGGGGTGCTTGCTGGAGGAGGTGGTCAACGATCGAGCGCAGCTGCTGCTGCTCAGCCGGGCTGCTGTGGGGGTTGCCGGCCCGGTGGCCGAGGTGCGAAGCGATCACGTGAAACCAGGCGCCGGGGATGGCCGCCGCGTCGGCTTCCACGTCCTCGGGGGTGAAGTAGAGGTCGTGGCTGCCCGCCACCACGGCACAGCGGGCCCGGATGCTGCCGAGGGCAGCTTGCACATCCCCTCCTCCGGCCACGTCGTGGGCCAGCCAGGTGTCGAGCATGGCAATCAGATCGCGCGGGTCGTGGCGCCGGTAGTGGGGGAGCCACTGCTGCTCCACGTGCTCCTCCACCTCCTCGGTGATGGTGCGGAAGAAGGGCTGGCTGGCGGCCCAGCTGGCGTAGATCAGGGCGTAGGTGCGCAGGCCCTGCTCCGGATCGGCGTTGAAGCCGGCTCCGTTCCAGTGGCGGTCGGCGGTGAGGGCCTGGCGCAGGCTCAGGCAGAACAGCCGGGTGTGGGGGGAGGTACGGGCGCTGCCGCACACGCAGCAGATCCGCTCCACCAGCTGCGGATGATCCACCGCCCACTGATAGGCCTGCTGGGCTCCCATCGACCAGCCGTAGACCAACGGCAGGCGGCTGATGCCATAGGCCTCCCGCAGCAGGTGCAGCTGGGCGGCCACGTTGTCGCGGTGCTGCACCACCCAGCCCTGCTCGGCTAGCCCCATGACGCTGTTGCTGGGGCTGCTGGAGGCGCCGTTGCCGAACTGGCCGGCGATCACGATGCACCAGCGCAGCGGATCGAGCACCGGGCCCGCCAGCCAGGCCAGATCCTCAGGCCGGGCGCCGTAGGAGGTGGGCACCAGAATCAGATTGTTGCGCTCGGCATTGAGTTCGCCGATCTGCAGCACCGTGATCTGGGCATCGGTGATGGTGTGGCCGCAGGCCAGCTGCCAATCGCCCAGGCGGTGTTGATGCAGGTACCGGGCCAGGGCCTTCATGCCGCCTGGCCGCCGGCGCTGGGCAGGGCCAGGGCCGGCAACTTGGCCAGCAGCTGGCGGTGCACCTGCAGATAGCCCGGGTCCAGATGGTGCAGGTGGGGAGCGATGTGGCGGTGGGCCGCCGGCAGGGCGTGGAAGGGAAGCGAGGCGTAGAGATGGTGTTCGGCGTGGAAGGGCATGTTCCACATCAACCAGCGCACCGGCCAGATGGTGAGGGTGGTGCGGGTGTTGGTGGTGCCGTCGCTGGAGAAGCTGCAACCGCTGTGCTCGGCCAGCAGCACGAACCGCAGAAAGGGCTGACCCACGGCCAGGGGCAGCAGCCAGAACCAGAACAGAAAGCCGTTGGCACCGATCAAAGACCCTGCCGCCAGGGCGAGGTAGATGCCCACCTGCAGCCAGACTGAACGGCGCACCTTCGGAATCACCTCGGTGTTGAGGTAAGGCACTTCCGCGAGATCACCCCAGAGCAGGCGGGCGAAGCTGGCGAGTTTGCCGCTCCACCAGTGCCAGCCGCTGATCTCCAACAGGTAGGCCGTCGCGCTGGTGGGCACCGGATCATCGAGCTCCGGATCCAGGCCTGGCTGGTGGGTGTAGCGGTGGTGCCACTGGTGGTAGCGCCGGTAGGCGGTGGCGTTGTAGAAGCTCAGCAATCCCAGCAGCCAGGCGGCGCCGTCGTTGAGGGTGCGGCTCCTGAAGGCGGTGCGATGGCTGCACTCGTGCAGCCCGGCGAAGCAGGTAGCCAAGGCCACACCGCACATCAGCAGACCCGCCAGTCGCACGAGCCAGGGCCAGCCCTGCTGGCCCCACACCAGGCCTGCGGCCACGACGGTGAGCAGCTGGCTGCTCAGCCGCACCCAGGCAGGGCCATCGCGCAGCTGGTTGAGGGCCGCCAGCTCTTCGCGGGGGATCAGGGGCGACAGGCTCGCCCTGGCGGCGGCGGCGGCGTTCAAGCGGAGTCCATGCAGGAATATCCATCCCAGCAGCGGCCAGCCCCGGCTTCGGTAGGGATGGCGACCATCAGCCCGGTCAGGGTGCGGATCGGGTCGGTGTGGCAAGCGCCTGGGATCAGCGACGCTGCCTAAAATGAGGTTGTGCGAGCGCTGCCCTCATGGCCACCGGTGACCCCCAGTCGGCCGCGTCGTCGGGATATGAAGCCGACCCGCGTCGGCCGGTGCTGGTGGCGTCGCTGCGCAGCCGCTTCCGCAGCGCTGAGGAGCGCCAGGACGTTGCGGCCAAGCAGGCCCTGTTCAAGGAGGCCGTGTATCTCGGCATCCAGCCCGAGGAGTTCACGGGGCAGGCCTGACGCATGCCGATGCCGGCTGCGATCGAGCCAGGAACCCCGCTGGTGCTGTTCAGCCTCTGGGGCTTCAGCGGGAATCTGGACGCCGCCATCAGCACGGCCCAGAGCCAGGGCTTTGCTGGCCTTGAGCTGAATTTGCGGCATCCAGTCCTCGCTGATCAGGCCGTAGAGGCGGTGAACGGAGCCCTGCAGGCCGCTGGCCTGGCCCTGGTGCTGGAGCTGCACACCGGTGGCGACTACGTGCCGGATCTGGCCTGGCCCCCCGAGCAGCACCTCGATGATCTGGCTGCCCAGCTGGCCCGTGCGCCGGCCTTCAGCCCCCTGCGGGTCACCGTGCTCACGGGCAGTGACAGCTGGCCCTGGCCAGTGCAGCGCCGGTTCTGGGGCCAGGCTCTGGCTCTTGCTGATGCCAGCGGCCTGCCGGTGAGCTTTGAGACCCACCGTTCGCGCAGCTTCTACAGCCCTTGGCTGCTGGAGCTCTATCTGGAGGCCTTCCCACGGCTGCGTCTCACCGCCGACCTCAGCCACTGGTGTGCGGTGACCGAGCGGCTGATGACCCCCGAGCTCGAGCCCGTGCGGGCAATGGCCGCCCGCGTCGACCACATCCACGCCCGCGTGGGCCATGCCCAGGGGCCCTCGGTGGGCCATCCCTTTGCGCCGGAGTGGGCGGAGGCACTTGAGGCCCATCGCCGCTGCTGGCAGCTGTTCGCCCGGGAGCGCTCAGTGGCCAGCCAGGGCCCGTTCACCATCACCCCGGAGTTTGGGCCGGATGGCTATCTGCCCCAGTTGCCGTTCACCCGCCAGCCGGTGGCCGATCTGCTGGAGATCAATGGGGCCATGGCCGACTGGTTGCGCGGTCAGCCCTGGTGAGTGGGCCGGCGCACAGGATCAGCAAGTGTGCCAGCTCTCCAGCTCCATCAGGCGGCGGTAGAGCGCCTGCCACTGCACGATGCGCTGTTCCAGTCGATGCACCGGTCCCGGCGTGAGCCCGCTGGCGTAACCGCGCTGGGCGGACTCCACCAGGCGCCGGTCCTCCTCCAGGAAGGTTTGCATGTCGTCCATCCAGGCTTCGGCCTCGGTAGCCAGCGCGGCGGGACCCAACAGCCATACATCCATGGTGCACTGATCGAGAGCTCTCGCCGGTACTGCGGCGGAGCCCCCGGGCAGAAAGCTGATCAGGGCCAACCGCCCCTCTGGCCAGAGCAGCAGATGGGTCCAGGGGGCCAGGCCGAAGGTGTAGAACGTGCCCTGGCCGTGGGGTGTGGCCAGCAGGGTGCCGTAGGGGCTGAGGGCGTGGCGGTAGTCGCGCACCGGGCCCTGCTCCCGGTGCAGGGTGGTGGGATGGGCGATCGCCACGTGGTAGTCATCGAGCGTGTTGTCGTGGGCCACCTTCCAGTTGCAGGCCAGCGGCCGCTGCTGCCGGGCCAGCAATGCCCGCGGCTGGGCAAACAACTCCCCCGCCCCCTGGAGCACCAGGTCGAGCTGGTGCTCCAGGGGTAGGGGATCGGCCGACAGGGCCACCCAGATCAGCGGGCCCAGCTGCTGGCAGGGCAGGCTCTGCAAGGGCCAGTCGTCCCGCTGGAACGGCTCGAGGAAGTCGACTTCCCGCGCCGCTGCCAGCAACTGGCCCTGGAGGTCGTAGGTCCAGCCGTGATATGGGCAGATGAGCCGGCGGCAGGAGTTTGCGCTGCTGCTGCTGTCCCGCAGGGCCACGCCGCGGTGGGGACAGCGGTTGAGGAAGGCGCGCGGTGCCTCGCCTTCTCCGGCCGGGCGGGTGAGCAGCAGAGGCACCTCCAGCAGATCCACGGCCAGGGCACTGCTCTCTGGCAGGTCGGCGGCGGCTGCCACCGGATGCCAGCAGCGGTTCACATAGTGCGTGTGCTCCCGCTCGGCCACCGCCGCCGATGCGTACACCCAGCTGGGCAAAAAGGTGGCAGCAGCCATGGTCTGGCAGGGGGTTGGGGATCAGACTGCGTGGGCCGGCTCCAGGCCCCGCAGGCACTGGGCCAGCTCCTCACGCAGGTCCAGAAACGGGCGCGAGACCCGCAGATGGGCCATGGGGGCGCGATCGAGATCGACGCTCACACTGCGCACGATCCGACCCGGACTAAGCGCCATGATGTGAACAGTGCCGGCCAGCAGCAGCGCCTCCTCCAGGTCGTGGGTGATCAGCAGCGCCGTGAGGCCGGTGCGCTGCCAGAGGCTGTACAGGAACTCCTGCATCGATTCCCGGATCTGGATGTCGAGGGCGCCGAAGGGCTCATCGAGCAGCAGCACCTGGGGCTCGGCTGCCAGGGCGCGGGCGATGGCCACCCGCTGCTGCATCCCCCCCGAGAGTTCCCGTGGCAGGCGCCTGGTCGCATCCGCCAGCCCAACCACCTCCAGAAAGTAACTGGTGCGTTCGCGGATCTCCTGGCGCGGGCGCCCCTGTAGCTCCATGCCGAAGGCCACGTTCTGCGCGACGGTGAGCCAGGGGTAAAGGCTGTACTTCTGGAACACCATGCCCCGGTCAGAACCCGGGGCGGTGATCGGGCGACCGTCGATGGTGATGGTGCCGGCGCTGGGGCGCTCCAGCCCGGCGATCAGGCGCAGCACGGTTGATTTACCCGAGCCGGAGCTGCCCACCAGCGCCACGAATTCGCCTGAGTGCACATTGAAGCTCACGTTGTGCAGCACCTCCTTGGCCCTGGCGCCGTAGCCAAAGCTCTTGGACACGTCGGCAATCTGCAAATGCATGGCTATGGGTCGGGCTGACAGTCAGAGGGGACTGGCTGGTGGAGAGGGGGGATGGGGTCAGTTGGCCCAGGCGCATGCCCGGCGCATCAGGGCACGGAAGCCCAGGTCAATCAGCAGGCCGATCAGGCCGATCACGATCAGGCCCATGAAGATCTCGTCGGTGCGCAGAAAGCGCTGGGCCAGGCTGATGCGCTTGCCCAGCCCTTCGGTGGCTGCCACGAGTTCAGCCACGATCACCAGATTCCAGGCGGAGGCCATGTTGATCCGGTAGGTGTCGAGCACCTGGGGAGCGATGAAGGGGGCCACCACCTTCACCAGGATTGGCAGGGTGCGGCCGCCGAGGGTGCGAGCGGTTTCCACCAGCTCGCGGGGCACGAACTTCACCGCATCCATGATCATCAAGGTGTTGAAGAAGAAGGTGCCGATGAAGATCAGCAGCACCTTCGGCAGTTCATCCAGGCCGAAGTAGATGATCAGAAGAGGGATGAACGCTGGTGCCGGCATGTAGCGGATCAGCCCCATCAGCGGCTCCAGCAACCGGCTGATGACCGGGTTGGTGCCCATGGCGATGCCGACCGGCAGGGCGAGTCCGGCCGACATTGCGAAACCGATCAGCACCCGCTGGATGCTGGCGAGGGCGTCCCTGACCAGCAGACCACTGCTCCACTGTTCCTGCCCCGCCTGCCACACCGCCAGGGGCGAGGGTAGGAAGAGCTTGTTGACGCTGCCGCTGGCGGTGATGATCCACCACAGCAGCAGCACGGCGAGGATTCCCAGGGTGCCAAGGGCCCAGGGATGCCGGATGAGGCGTTGGAACGCTGGCATGACCGGGAGCGGGGGCTTACTTGGCGTTGTCCACGAAGGTGGAATTGAGCAGGTTGCTCAGGTCTGGCCTGGTCTTGGCCAGGCCAACCTCCACCAGGAAGGCGCTGATCTGTTCAGCTGCGAAGGGCAGGGAGGTCATGGTGGTGCCGGGCTTGAAGTTGGCCCGGTTCTCCGCCAGCGTCTGGATGGTGGTGCCGGCGTCGTACGCCTTGAACTCCTGCTCGCTCACGCCCGAGCGTTTCACCAGGATCGGCAGGGTGGCGGTCGGATCGTTCTTCATCAACTGCAGGGTGGCGAACCAGGCATTCACCACCTGTTGGATGGCCTCGGGGTTCTTCTCGACAAACTCCCGCCGGCACACCAGCAGGTCGCTGATCGCACCGGGATGCTCGCGGGAGGAGGTGAGCACTTTGCTGCCCGGACGTTTGCTGGCCTGGGTGGTGAACGGGGCGTAGACGGCAGCGGCATCCACCTGGCCGGCGGCGAAGGCGGCGGCGGCGGCGCCCGTCTCGAGAGGCACGAACTGGATGTCGGAGGCTGTCATGCCGTTGTCCTTGAGCACCTTGAGCAACAGGTAGTGATCCACCGTGCCCTCCTCGGCGGCCACCTTCTTGCCCTTCAGATCTGCCACCGACTTGATGCCTTCGGCCACGATGATCTGGTCGTTGCCGGTGGAGTAATCGTTCTGCAGCACCACCTGCAGATCCGCTCCGCCAGCCACCGAACTGATCGTGTCGTTGAGGGTCTGGCTGTTGCAGTCGAGCTGGCCCGCATTGAGAGCGTTGATGCTGTCGAGGTAGCCGTCAAACCACTGCATCTGAGCGTTCGCGCCGGCCTTGCCGAACAGGCCCTTGGCCTCGGTGACGGCCCAGGGGAACCAGCCGGGCCAGGCGCTGTAGCCGATGCGCACCACTGGACTCTCCCCACTGGGGACCTGGCCGCTTGGGCTCTGGCAGGCAGCCAGCAGGCCCGTGCCCAACGCGGTGAGCAGGGCGAGGACCGCCAGCCGGTGGCGGGCTGGACGCCCCGATGGGCGCTTGGTGGTGAGCTGTGCCATGGAAGGGTTGCGGTGATGAGGAGGGTTCGGGTGGATGCTGTGCGTGAAAGTGCTGAGTGGAAGCTTTGAGTAGACGTGTTGGGTGGGGCTCTCAGCCGAGCGCGGCCAAGCCTGAGTGCTTAGAAGAACTCGAGGTAGCGGTTCTGTTCCCAGTCGGAAACAGCGGAGTGGTACGACTCCCACTCCTCCCTTTTGTACGTCACATAGGCATCAAACATGGCATCACCAAATACGGATTTGGAGAGTGGATCTGCAGCGAAGGCATCGATCGCTTCTTCCAGATTGCGGGGCAGCATGGTGAGCCCCCGTTCTTCCCGCTCCTGGGGGGTGAGGGTGTAGGCATTCACCAGATTCGGAGGGCCAGGATCGAGCCCTTCACGGATGCCTTCCAGGCCTGCGGCCAGAATCATGGCGGCCCCTAGATAGGGATTGCAGGAGATGTCGGCAGCTCGGCATTCCACCCGGCCTCCGGGTGATGGAATCCGGAGCATGTTGGTGCGGTTGTTGTTGCCGTAGCAGATGAAGACAGGGGCCCAGGTGAAGCCCGACATGCTGCCCTGGGCCACCAGTCGCTTGTAGCTGTTCACGGTGGGGGCGATCACTGCGCAGATGGCTGGTGCATGGCGCAGCACCCCGGCGATGAACCGGTGCGCCAGCTCGCTCACCTGGCCGGGTGACCGGTCGGCCGTCTCGAACCGGTTGGCGCCAGTATCGAGTTCGGCCAGCGACATGTTGAAGTGGGCGCCACTGCCGGTGCGATCGGCATAGGGCTTGGGCATGAAGGTGGCGATCAACCCATGGCGATGGGCGATCTCCTTGGCCATCAGCTTGAAGAAGGTGAGCCGATCCGCCATGGTGAGCACTTCGGCGTAATCGAAGTCGATCTCGAACTGGCCGGGGCCATCTTCATGGTCGAAGGAATACACGCCCCAGCCGAGCTGGTTCATGGCGCTCACCAGCTCATCCAGCCAGGGGAGGTTGTCGAGCAGGGTGCGTACGTCGTAGGCCGGTTTGTCGAGGCAGTCGCGCGGGCTCAGGGGCACGGCTCTTCCCTGGCCATCGCGCCGCAGCACAAAGAATTCGGTCTCGATGCCGAGGTTGAAGCGGAAGCCCATCGCGGCTGCCTGCGCCTGCACCCGTTGGAGGATGTGCCGGCTGCAGGCCTCGAACGGGCTGCCGTGCAGATGCAGGGTGCTGGCCATCCACACCAGATCCCGCTGCCAGGGCAGCACGGTGGCCGAGGCCGGATCGGGAACGGCGGCGACTTCGTCGTCGCTTACGTCCTGGGGCACGCCGTCGAGGGCGGCGCCGGTGAATAATTCAGAGCCTCCGAGCATCTGGCCGAGGTGGCTCAGGGGCACGGCCTTGGCCTTGCAGACGCCGTGCAGATCGACGTAGCTCGCCAGGGCATAGCGCACCCCCTGGCTTTCCAGGCTGCTGCGCAGCGCTTCAGCTGCGGGGGAGGTGGGGCCGCTCATGCCAACACCAGGGTGGGGGAGGTGGCAGGGGAGCTGGCGGATGCGATCGGCCCGCACACGCTGGCCTGCTGGTCGAGCACCCAGCGATGCCAGGCCTCCAGCCCCTCGCCGCTGCTGGCGGAGACGCGGATCACGTCGGAGCGGGGATTGACGGCGTGGATGTGGGCCTCGATGCGCTCGATGTCGACGGGCAGGTAGGGCAGCAGGTCGGTCTTGGTGATGAGCACGCAATCCGCCTCGCGGAACATCACCGGATACTTCAGGGGCTTGTCGTCACCTTCGGTGACGCTGAGCAGGGCCACCTTGCGGTGCTCTCCCACCTCGAACTCGGCGGGGCACACCAGGTTGCCCACGTTCTCCACCCAGAGCAGATCCAGGCCGGCGGGATCGAGGCGTTGTTTCAGCAGTTTCAGGCCACCGCTCACCATCGCCGCATCCAGGTGGCAGGCGCGCCCGGTGGTGATCGGCACCACCGGCACGCCCACCGCCTCCAGGCGTTCGGCATCGAGCTGGGTGGTCATGTCGCCCTCCAGCACGGCCATCGCCAGGTCGCCGGCGAGGCTGGCGAGGCTGCGCTCCAGCAGGGAGGTCTTGCCGGCGCCGGGGCTGCTCATCACGTTGATGCACAACAGGCGCCAGGCGTCGAAGTGCTCGCGATTGTGTTCGGCCTGGTGCTGGTTGGCGGCAAGCAGGTTGAGGCCGAGGGTGTCTTCCAGGGGCATGTGCATGGCCGTTACACCGCTGAGGCGGTGGCGAGGGGTTGGGCGGGTGACGAATCGGCGGCATCAACGCCAGGGCCAGGGGCCGCAGCATCGAGCGTGTAATCCACCGAACGGATGCGCAGCTCGCGGCCGCTCACGATCTCCTCCATTGGGTGATCGCAGCAGGGGGAGCGGTAGGACTGGGCCGGATCGGGGCTGTAGGTGCCGTTGCACACCATGCAGCGGCCCACCAAGGGCACGGTTTCGATCGCCAGCTCTGCTCCTTCGAGCCAGCTGCGCTGCACCGCGGCCCGCCAGGTGGTAACCAGCTGATCGGGCTCCACACAGGTAAAGCTGCCCACCTGCAAGTGCACCTGATGCACCCGGGGCGTGCGTGGCGTGCGCTGTTCCTTCCACTGATTCATGGATAAGAGCAGGCACTTGGTCATGTCGACTTCGTGCATGCCTTTATCTCCACTTCTGGTCGACGTTCATGTTGCAGTCGTCGCTGATCCAGGCGGGCTTGCCCTTGCGCGGCAGCTGACCGCTCACCACCAGGTGGGCCATGGTGTCGCAGATCACCCGGGTGGCCATCAGCGAGGTCATGTCGCTGATGTCGTATGGGGGCGACACCTCAACAATCTCCAGGCCGCACACCGGCACATTGCGCACGATCAGCTCCAGCAGCTTCAGCGCTTCGCGCGGCAGCAGGCCGCCCGGTTCCGGCCAACCGGTGCCCGGCACGAAGCCGGCATCGATGCAATCGATATCGAAGGAGATGTAGACGCAATCGGTGCCATCGATGGCACGTTCAATCGCGAACTGAGCGGCCGCCTCCAGCCCCATGTCGCAGATGTCGGTGACGGTGAGCACGTTGGTGCCGCGCTCACGGCACACCTTCACCCCCTCACGCGGCACCTGCCAGCCGCCGATGCCCAGCTGCACCAGGTTCTTCGCCGGTGCATTGGCCATGTTGGTGGCATGGAACCAGGGGCAGGTGTGCATGCGTTCATCCAGGTCGGTCTCCTGGGTGTCGACATGGCGATCGAAGTGGATGATGCCGACCTTCTTGTCGCCCAGATGGCGGCAGACGCCGCGCACGGTTGGAAAGCCGATCGAATGATCACCGCCGAGGATGATCGGGAAGGCGCCACTGGCGAACACGTGGGCGATGCCCTTGGAGATCTGATCGAAGCTCTTCTCGTTGTTGGCCGGGATGGTGAAGATGTCGCCGACATCGCAGAGCGTGATCTGCTCGCGCAGATCCACGCCCATTTCGTAGTTGTAGGGGGTGTAGAGGGCGGAGATGCGGCGGATGCCCTGGGGACCGAAGCGGGTGCCGGGGCGGTAGGTGGTACCGCTGTCATGGGGCACGCCCACGATCGCCACATCGAATTCACCGACGCGGTTCACGTCTTCGATGTAGGGCGCCTTCATGAAGGTGTTGATGCCCGCGTAGTGGGGCAATTCACCGCGCGAAAAGGTGGAGATGCGCCGATCCACGATGCTTTCAGCCGCTTCGAGGCCGAAGCGCTGGGCCTGATCGACTTCCTGCTGCCAGCCGGTGAGCGGCAGGGCCCTTTCCTTCTCGAGGGCCTGCATGCCCTCGCTTGGATGCAGGCGTTCAAAGGCGCCGGAGGCACCTGACGGCGTATTCATGACATGGCAGGGGGGTGAGGAGTGGTTGCGGTCTCCCGGGCTTTTATCCCTCCGTGCCCCGGCTTGCGCCGGTGGAGCTCTCTTGGACCAGGCACCCAGTGGTGGGCCGGAACCCTAGAACTCCTGTTCCGCAATGAAAGTGTGAAGGAGCTGATCGTTGCCGATGGTGGCGTTCGTTACCGGAGCGGTAATCGGGCAGACGGTGCGGATCACACGTTGGCTGGTCAGTCGTGGTGACTGCTCAGTCGTGGTGGTGCTCGTGCTCACCTTGCTGGCCGTGGCGGTGGCCCTGCTGGGTGGGTTGGTGATGGTCGGGGTGGGCAAGCGCGGCGGAGGGGATGGCCGTGGGCAGGCAGGCCAGAGCCAGCAGCAGCGGCGCGACCCACCGGCCATCTGGGCGCCGTGATGAGGGGGAAAAAAGGAGATTCATAAATAGAACTTGGTGATGAGACCACAGGCCACCGGCCGTGGGCAGACCGTACGGAGCCGGTTGCGGTCGTCCGGTAGCAACGGCCACCATCCACCGGGCCGGGCTAGACCATCCCCTCCGGTTGCACCCACCGGTCGAACTCCTCGGCGCTCAGCTCGCCGAGCACCAGAGCGGCCTCCCGCAGGCTGAGCTGATTCTGGTGGGCGTGCTTGGCGATGGCACAGGCCCGGTCATAGCCGATCGCTGGGGTGAGGGCCGTCACCAGCATCAGGCTCTGGTCGAGCAGGGTACCGATGCGGCGTTCATCGGCCTGCAGGCCGGCGATGCAGTGATGGTGGAAGCCCTCGGCGGCGCTGGAGAGCAGCTCGATGCTCTCCAGCACGTTGTGGGCGATCAGGGGCTTGAACACGTTGAGCTCGAAGTTGCCCTGGCTCGCTGCCATTTGCACGGTGGCGTTGTTGCCGATCACCTGCACGGCCACCATCGTGAGGCTCTCGCACTGGGTGGGGTTCACCTTGCCCGGCATGATCGAACTGCCGGGTTCGTTTTCCGGCAGGATCAGCTCGCCCAGCCCGCAGCGGGGCCCGCTGGCCAGCCAGCGGATGTCGTTGGCGATCTTCATCAGGCTGCCGGCCAGCACCGTGAGGGCGCCGTGGGCCGCCGCCAGCGGCTCGTGACCTGCCAGGGCCTGGAACTTGTTGGGCGCGCTGGTGAAGGGCAGGCCAATCCGCTCGGCCAGCCGGGCCGCCACAGCCTCGCCGAAGCCGGCCGGGGCATTGAGGCCGGTGCCCACGGCCGTGCCGCCAATGGCCAGCTGGTGCACCTGGGGCAGGCTGGCGCGCAGGCTCTCGAGTCCCAGCGCCAGCTGGGCCGCGTAGCCGCCGAATTCCTGGCCCAGGCTGAGGGGCACAGCGTCCTGCAGGTGGGTACGGCCGATCTTGATGATCCCCTTGAAGGCCTCTGCCTTGGCGGCCAGGACGGCTTGCAGGGCCTCCATCGCCGGGATCAGCCGCCGTTGCAGCTCGATCGCCACGGCGATATGCAGCGCCGCCGGGAACGTGTCGTTGCTCGACTGGCTGAGGTTCACGTGGTCGTTGGGATGCACAGGGCTCTTGCTGCCCAGCACGCCGCCGGCGGCCTCGATCGCCCGGTTGGCGATCACCTCGTTGACGTTCATGTTCGTCTGGGTGCCGGAGCCTGTCTGCCACACCTTCAGCGGAAACTCGGCATCGAGCGTGCCGGCGGCCACCTCTTCGGCGGCGGCCACGATCAGCGCGGCCAGCTCGGGGCTGAGCTTGCCCCTGGCCTGGTTCACATCGGTGCAGGCGGCCTTGAGTTGGCCGAAGGCGTGCACCAGCGCCAGCGGCATCGCCTGGCCGAAGGGGAAGTAGTGGAGGGATCGCTGGGTCTGGGCACCCCAGTAGTGCTCGGCGGGCACGGCGATCGCGCCCATCGCATCGCTCTCCTGGCGGGTTGTCGCGATGGGGTGGTCGCTCACTGGCGCACCACCTCCGCGTTGAGCTCGTTGATGCTCACGGTCGTGCTGCGGCGGAACTCCTCCGGGATGGTGATGCCGGTGGCTTCACTGATGGCGTCGTTGATGGTGTCGAGGGGCACCTGGCCTTCCTGATCCAGAAGCACCCGGCCTTCCGGGCTGAACACCACCACCTGAGGGATGTGGCCATGCCAGTAATGGGCCGGATCACTGGGGCCCTGGTCGGGGCGGTTCTGCAGGGGGTCGGTGACGAGGGGGATCAGCTCGATGTTGTTGCCCCACAGCCGCTGCAGCTCCGACACGGAGGGGGCGAACTGCTTGCTGGAGGTGTCGTCGTCGAGGTAATACACCACTACCGCCGATCGGTGCTCCGCCAGGGCCTGCCCCAGGCTGCTGCGGGGCGGCACCAGGGAGCCGTTGCCGGCGTAGAGGGCGTAGATGTTGCCGTCGTAGGTGTTGTTGGTGAGGGAGGCCTGGGCGATCGGTGGCGCCAGCACCATCGCCAGCAGCACCACCAGCAGGGAGAGCAGGGCGGTAAGTGAGCGCCTGCCTGGTAACGCCCTTGGCGCTGCTGGGCAGCCGCGATTCTCCAGTTGCCGCTTGTCGTTCACCCGCATCGCTCAGCTGCGGCCATTGTGACCGTTGCCGGGGGCAGCCGATCAGGAACGGCCGATGCTGCGGCCCATGCCCTGAAGAATGCCGCGGCCCACCAGGCCGATCGCCCGGCCCACCACCTGGGTGAGCAGCACCACCAGCAGGTTGCCCACGCCGCTGATCAGCTGGCGCAACTGGGGGGCGAGGGCATCGCGGGCCTCCAGGGCGAGGGCCACCAGTTGCTGGAGCCAGCCCAGCTGGCGCAGCTCCTGGTCGCGCGGTTCCAGCAGCTGCAGGCTGGCGATCTGGCTGCCATCGAGACACAGCAGCTCACGGCGGCTCTCGTAAAGTGCGATCGGCCGCTGAAACCAGCTGAGCCAGCGCTGCTGGGCGTTGAGCTGGTTGCGCAGACGCTCGAGATTGCGGGTCGACAGCAGTTCGGGGCGCAGGAGGTAGCGGCGCAGATCGGGCCAGTCACCGCAGCAGGCCAGCACATCGGCCGCCAGCAGCTCGGCGCTGCGTAGCAGCCAGTTGGCCACCAGCCGCTCCAGGTGCAGCACCGCCTGGGGTTCGTCGGCGGGGAGCAGACGCCCATCCACCAGCAGGGGCCTGGCCAGAACCAGGGTCGCCAGCATCGCCTGGGCATCGGGAAGCTCAGGGTCCCTGGTCTCGGGATCGCTGGCTTCCACCAGACTCACCGCCACGGGCCGCAGGGCGCCGTCGCGAGGGAGTTGCACGTAGGGGCTGGCCATCTCCACCAATGCCTGCTGGCGCAGCTGGCGCTGGAGCGCTGGCCAGCGTTCGGCGAGCAGGGCGGCGGCATCGCCCGGGGTCTGGCCGACTTCATCGGCAAGCTGGCGCCGGATGCAGTCGAGCTGGTGCAGCAGGGCGATCAGCAGGTCGATGCGACGCTGGGGGTTGAGCCCCTCGATCGCCAGCAGCTGGCCCGTGCGGTTGGCGGGGCTTGCTTCGATCGCGGCGGTGAGCCGCTGCTGCACTGCCGACCAGACTCCTGCTGCGTTGCGTTGCTGCAGGGTGAGGCTGGTGCGCCCACCGGCGCTGCTGCTGACCAGGGCGGCCCTTTTCGACCCTTGCACTGCGCCCCCATCCACCCCCTGATCGGCCCCTTGATCGGGCCAGGCCAGGCTCAGCGGTCCCCAGAGCCAGAGCAGCAGGCGCCGCGCCCAGCTCAGTTCCCGGAGCCGGCCTTCCAGCATCAACCGGGCGAGGGGGTGGAGGCTGTTTCGCTCCAGCAGCAGCCTGCAGCTGCAACGTGCCACATCGATCTGCTGCAGACCGCTCACCAGCAGCATCTGGCCGATACTCAGGGGCTGGGAGTCCGGTGGCGGCGCACTGCTGGCACTGCACAGTTCCACCATCCGGCCGCCCTGGCGCAGGGTGGTGATGGCGCGATGCAGCAGCTCCGCATCGGGGGCTTCCAGCAGGCCTTCGGCCGGCAGCAGCAGCAGCTCGGTACGGTCGAGACCATGGCCGCTGCCCAGCACGACCAGCAGGGGAGCCGGTTGCCAGCGCTCACGCAGCAGGGTCGCCTCCCGCTGCAATACCGGCAGGGGGGTGGAATCCGCTGGTCGCCAGAGCACCAGATCCGGGGCACCGGTCAACCCCTCCGGCGTGTTCACCGGTGTGATCGCGGCATCAGCCGCGGCTTCCAGCCAACGGGTCAGACCTGCCGCAAGCATGGGTTCGGCGATCAGCAGCAGCTGGCAGGTCACGGCAGCGCAGCGGAACACCCGCTCAAGGTACCGGGCTCAGCAAGCACCGGGTCGACGCCCGGTGAGTTGCAGGGTGTAGGACTCGATCCGGAAGCCGGTCTGCCTTTCGATCTCACGCAGAAGGTCAACCGGCAGGTTCACGTCGAGGTCGTGGATGGCCCCCGAATCGAGACAGGTGAGATGACTGTGTGGATCGCTGCGGTAGCCGTAGAGGCGACCGCTGGCCCGCTCAAGGCATTCGATCACACCGGCCGATTGCAGGGCTTCGAGGTTCTGATAGACGGAGGTATGACCGATGTTGCGACCGAGATTGTTCAATTTCTCAAAGATATCGCGGGCACTCAGATGGGCCTTTTCTGCCCAGAGCAGGTCGAGCACCATCCGGCGCTGCCGGCTGAGGCGCATGCCGAGATCCCGGCAGCGTCGGTACACCGCTTCAACGCTGAGACAGGTCTCGTCAGTGGGCATAGGGCCAGGCGCTGCTGGGTGCAGGACCGGAAGCAGCTGGTGTGCGGAGCTGGCAACGGCTGGACTCAAGCGCGACAACGTCTGAGGCGGTTGCGGTTGATCTGTTATAGAGCACCTTGCAACCGTTCCGTGTTCGGGTTGCTCCGGCCCAGAGGCATTCAGGCCAGGCTGCCGCTGTCGGGCGTGGCGCTCACGTCCTGCAGGCGGCCGTCGCCGATCGCCTGCAATGCCTCGCACAGGTCGACGCGGCCGTCATAGAGCGCACGGCCAACAATCACACCCTCCACCCCCAGGCTCTCCAGGCTGAGCAGCGACAGCAGATGCTCCAGGTTGCCGATGCCTCCGGAGGCGATCACCGGCACGCCGCTGGCCTCGGCCATCGCCCGCAGAAACGCCAGATTCGGACCCGCCAGCGTGCCATCTGTGGCGATGTCTGTGCAGATCAGGGCGGCCAGGGGACTGCGGCTGAACCGTTGGGCCAGGTCGGCGGCCTCCATGCCGCTTGCCTCGATCCAGCCGCGGGTGGCCACTTTGCCGTTGCGGGCGTCGATCCCCACCACGATCCGCTGCGGATGCCGTTCGGCCAATCGATCCACCAGCTCTGGCTGCTCCAGGGCCACCGTGCCGAGGATCACTCGATCCAGGCCGCAGCTCAACAGCTCCTCGGCGCGCTGCTCCGTGCGCACACCGCCGCCGAGCTGTACCGGGATTGCGAGGGAGGCGGTGATCGCCTTGATCACCGCATCGTTCACCGGCTCTCCGGTGCGGGCACCGTCGAGGTCCACCAGGTGCAGCCGCTCGGCCCCCTGCTGCTGCCAGCTGAGGGCCTGGGCCACCGGGTCGGCTGAGAAGCGGGTCACCTGCGCGTAATCGCCCTGGTGAAGACGCACGCACTGACCGTCGAGCAGATCGATGGCGGGGATCACCTGCATGGCACGGCGTGGAGGCAAGGACTGCCAGCCAGGCTGCCAGAGCTGCCGATCTCGAAGGTGCGCCAGGGGCACCAGCAGTCGGAAACCAGGCTCAAGCAGCGCGGCCAGCTCGACGGCCCGCTGCCGGCCCCGGCCCCGCTCCCCGATCAGGCGGAAGTGGCGGAAGCCTCGGGTGCTTGAGCGCACCGCTGGCTGGGCGGTGTAGGCAGGGCTGGGTCGCATCGGGCCATCCTGGGCGCAGATGCGGCGGCCGCCGTGGTGTTCCTGCTCGAGCTGGTGCCGGCCCTGCTGCTGGGCCTGGGGCTGGCCCGGCGCTGGCCGCAGCTGGCGCGGCGGCTGGCGCCGCCCCTGGTGCGCTGGGGTGTGCCCTTCAGCCTGATGGGTCTGCTGCTGCGCAGCGGGCTGCAGTGGCGCTACGCCGAGATGCTGTTGCTGGCGCTGCTGGTGGTGGCGGCGGGCCTGCTGCTGGTGCACCGGCTGCCCGTGCTCTTCCCGGGGCCGGCGGAGCGGCTCGGAGCCGTGGTGGGCAACACCGCTTATTTCGGCATCCCCGCTGCCCTGGCTCTCCTCCCGGCCGCGGCCGTGGGCTACGCCATCAGCTACGACCTGGCGGCCACGCTGTTCACCTGGACGATCGGCCCCTCGCTGCTGGCCAGGCGGCGCCTGCGCCCGCGGGTGCTGCTGCGGGCGCTGGCGGCCAGTCCCGCCAGCCAGGGGCTGGCTGGGGCGTTGCTGCTGCAGCTCACGCCCTGGCACCACAGCCTGGCGGGCCTGCTGTGGTGGCCGGCGCGGGCGGTGGTGTGGCTGTCGCTGGTGGTGCTCGGCCTGCGCATGGCGGGCGTGCTGGGTACGCCGTTGCCGCGGCCGCTGCTGCCAGCACTGGTGTGCAAGCTGCTGCTGTTTCCGCTGGCGGTGCTGGGCCTGGCCCTGCTGCTGCGCCTGCCGCCGCTGCTGCTGGCGCCGTTGGTGCTGCAGGCTGCCGCCCCCTCGGCGGTGGCCGTGCTGCTGCTGGCGGAGGCCGCAGGAGCGGATGGGGGAGATCAGGCCCGGCCAGCGGCCCTGGTGCTCTGGAGCACCCTGCTGGCCCTGGGCAGCGTGCCGCTGTGGGCCTGGCTGCTCCGCCTCGCCGGCCTGAGCCCAGCGGCCGGCGGCGGCTGAGCGATGCCCAGAATGGCGCCAAGTTTCTCGGGCCCGCGGGCCGGCATCAGCATGAACATCCTGGTGATGGGCGGCACGCGCTTCGTGGGCAAACCCCTGGTGGAGCACCTACTGGCCGCCGGCCATGCCCTCACTCTGTTCACCCGCGGCAACAAGCCGGCCCCGGCGGGGGTGGAACACCTGGTGGGTGACCGCAGCACGGCTAAAGGCCTCCAGCAGTTGCAGGGTCGCCGCTTCGATGTGATCGTCGACAGCTCCGGCCGCACCCGCGAGGATTCCGAGGCGGTGATCGCGTGCACCGGGGCCCCCAGCCACCGCTTCGTCTATGTGAGCTCAGCCGGGGTCTATGCCGACAGCGAACTCTGGCCCCTGGATGAGGACAGCCCCACGGATCCCCAGAGCCGTCACGCCGGCAAGCTCGACACCGAGGCCTGGCTGCGCAGCCAGGGGATCCCCTTCACCAGTTTCCGGCCCACCTACATCGTGGGCCCTGGCAACTACAACGCGGTGGAGAGCTGGTTCTTCGATCGGATCGTGCATGGCAGGCCGGTGCCGCTGCCCGGCGATGGCGGCACGATCACCCAGCTAGGCCATGTGAGCGACCTGGCCGCAGCCATGGCCCGCTCCATCGAGGTGGATGCCGCCGCCAATCGCATCTACAACTGCAGCGGCCGTCAGGGGATCACCTTCCGGGGGTTGGTGCATGCCGCTGCCCGGGCGGCCGGTAAGGATCCGGCGGCGGTGGAGATCCGCAGCTTTGATCCCGCCGGGCTCGACAAGAAGGCGCGCAAGGCCTTCCCCCTGCGCCTGGCCCACTTCCTCACCGACATCACCCGGGTGCGGCGCGAGCTGGCCTGGGAGCCGGTGTTCGATCTGGAGGCCACCCTGGCCGACAGCTATGGCAACGATTACGCCCTGCGCCTGCCCACCAGCCCTGATTTCAGCGCCGATGAGGCCCTGATCGGTTGATCAGCTGCGCCGGAGATAGCTCCAAGCCGAGCTGAGGGCCAGCAACAGCGACGGCCAGAACAGCCACCAGCCCAGCTGATGCAGGGTTGAGGGCAGGTTTCCCTGGCCAACGCCCAGCCCCCAGCCAAGCGGCCAGAGCAGCAGCAGCAGGCTGGCGAACTGCAGCACCGTTTTGGCCTTGCCGGCCAGGGAAGCCGGGCCGCCACCGCTGGCCCCGCTGCGCCAGCCGGAGATCAGCAGTTCGCGGGCCAGCAGCAACCACACGGCCCAGAGCGGCAGCTGCTGGGGCCAGGCCGGCTGGGCGGCCAGCCAGAGCAGGGGGGCGGCGATCAGGATCTTGTCGGTGAGGGGATCGAGGCGGGCGCCCCATTCCGAGCCGCCGCCGGCGCGGCGGGCCAGCAGGCCGTCGGCCCAGTCGCTGAGGCCGCCGAGCAGCAGCAGCCACCAGGCCAGGCCCGCCGCACCGCCGGCGAGGGCCAGGATCAGGGGCAGGCCAAGCAGGGCCCGGCCCACAGTGAGCCCATCGGCCAGCTGGCGGAGCCGCCCCGGCGAGGGGGTCATGGCAGCGGGCCCAGCTGGGCGTCGAGGCCGTAGGGCTCGCTGTCGGCCGGGTCGGTGATGCCCAGTTCCTCGCGCCATTGGCGCACGGACTTCTCCCAGCCTTCCTCCCACTTCGCTGCAGCCAGGCAGCCGGCCTGACGGGCGATGACGTGGCCGTGGGCCAGGCTGGCGCTGAGCAGGGGAAAGCGTTCCGGCTGGAACCGGAAGGCCGCCAGCTGGCCGGCGCTGGTGAGCAGCACGTAGCCGGGGAAGCCGATCTGGGCGGCGGTGATCGCCAGCACGCCGTTCTCGCCGGCCGCCTCGGTGCCGAAGCCCGCCACCACGTGGTGGATGTCGTGGGTGGTGGCGATGCGCTGGGTGAGCCAGCGGTCGTCGCTGCTGGTGTCGCGCGGGCGGAAGAACTCGGGGTCGTAGCCCAGGGAGAGGATCAGGTCGGCATAGCGGCGACCGAGGCTGCCGGGGGGCAGCTGGCGCAGGCTGTCGATGTCAGGCTGCAGGGGCGGGTAGCGCTGGCTGAGCATCTCCGCGCCGCCCGGCACGGCTTTGAACCGCTCCACGCTGGCGGCCAGCTGGGGGCTGCCCAGAAAGTTGTCGATCAGGTCGGCGATGCTGCTGAGTTCGCCGCCGCTGCGGCCCACGGCCGCTAGCAGGCGCAGGTTGTTGGCGGCGCGCAGGGCCTCCTGGAAACGGCTCATCGGTGGGCGGGCTTGTCTGCCCGCAGTCTGCTCAGGCCCATGGCCGTGGGCAGCCCCTGCAGCGCGGTGCGCCCGCGGGCTCAGAATGCGCCCAGCCGTCCGACTCGCCCGTGGTGCAGCAGCCCGTTTCCGCCGTGATGACTAGCCCGGTGCTGAGCGTCAATCAGGACTCCCCCCTGCAGGAGGCGGTGACCCTGATGAGCGAGCATCACATCAGTGGCTTGCCGGTGCTGGATGGCAGCGGCGCGTTGGTGGGCGAACTGAGCGAGCAGGACCTGATGGTGCGCGAGAGCGGCTTCCAGCCAGGCCCCTACGTGATGCTGCTCGATGCGGTGATCTACCTGCGCAATCCCCTCAACTGGGACAAGGAGGTGCATCAGGTGCTGGGCAGCACGGTGGGGGATGTGATGAACCGCCGCATCCACACGTGCGGCTCCGACCTGCCCCTGCCGGCGGCGGCGCGCCAGCTGCACGAGGGGGGCACCCAGCGGCTGTTCGTGCTCGACGGCGACGGCAGGCTGACCGGTGTGCTCACCCGCGGCGATGTGGTGCGGGCCCTGGCGGCGGCTGAGGGCTGAGCAGGATCTCCAGGCGCAACCAACGAGCGCGCAGCCATCGGGCAGGGCCCCTGAGGCTGGACCACCCATCCACACCCCCCGCGGAGCCATTCGCTGTGATCGCCACCGTTGCCGCCGATCCCCTGTCCTCCTGGCGGCCCGGTGCCGTCAAGGAGGCCCTGCTGGCCTTCGTGGCGGCCGTGAGCAGCGAAGACTCGGCCCATTTCGTGCCGGAGGCGGAGCGGGTGGCGGTGTTCGATAACGACGGCACCCTCTGGCCGGAGCAGCCGCTGCCCTTCCAGGCCGCCTTCGCCTTCGATGAGCTCCAGGGGGCGGTGCAGCGCCAGCCGGAGCTGGCCAGCGATCCGATGGTGCAGGCGGCCCTGGCGGGCGACATCGGCGCCCTGCTGGCCGGTGACCACTTCGACGGGCTGCTGCGGGTGATCGCCGTGAGCCACGCCGGCATGACCACCGAGGCGTTCGCGGCAGCGGTGGAGGCCTGGCTGGGCTCAGCCCGCCATCCCAAGCTGCAGCGTCCCTACGACGCCCTCACCTATGGGCCGATGCAGGAGGTGCTGGCGCTTCTGCGGGCCCATCACTTCCGCAGCTTCATCGTGTCCGGCGGCGGCGCCGACTTCATGCGGGTGTGGGTGGAGCGGGTGTACGGCATCCCGCCGGAGCGGGTGGTGGGCTCCACCGGCCGCACCCGCTTCGAGCTGCGCGACGGCGCGCCGCTGCTGGTGAAGTCGCTCGACACCCTGTTCGTGAACGACGGCGCCGGCAAGCCGGCGGGCATCCACCAGTTCATCGGCCGCCGGCCGCTGATGGCCTTCGGCAACAGCGATGGCGACCTGGAGATGCTGCAGTACACCACCATCCACAACCCGCGGCCCAGCTTCGGGCTGATCGTGCACCACACCGACGGCGAGCGGGAATTCGCCTACGACGCCGAAACCAGGAGCACCGGCCGGCTGGTGGAGGCCCTGCGCCAGGCCCCCGAGCGCGGCTGGCACGTGGTGGACATGGCCCGCGACTGGACAAGGGTGTTCGCCTAGGCGGCCAGCAGCGGCCGGGCCCGGTCGTTGATCAGCTGGAGCAGATCGAACAACTCTTCGGCCTCTGCATCCGAGAACAGGCCTTCCGGGCCGGTGGGGGCCAGGTCGCTGAAGGGTGGGTCGTAGAGGCGGGCCGGATCCATGGCGCCGCGGCTGGTGAGTTCATCGATGATCTCATTGATGAAGCGGATCTGGGTGGCGGTGTGGGTGCCCTCGGCCAGGTAGTCGGCAAACAGCTCCTTGGCGGTGTTGTGATCGAGGCCCACCAGGGAGCGGATGAACACCCCGAAGCCGTTGCACTCCTCACGGGCACGCGCGATGGCCTGCTGATCGCCGATGCCATGGCTGATCAGGAACTGCTCCAGTTCGTTGAGATCGGCGGAGGTGAGCGGTTGGTTGCGGCGCAGGCGCTGCATGGTGAGGTGGTCGTCGTGGGCCTGCAGGAACCCGCGGGCCCGCAGGCGGAACTGCTGGAATTCGTCGCGGCTGAGCAGGGCGGCGGCATCGAGTTCGCGCAGCTCACCCAGCTCGTCGGCGAAGTTGGTGTAGAGGGGGTCTCGGCTTATTGGTTCGATCAGCCCCATCAACGCCCGCAGGCGCCGCCGCACCTCCTCGAGCATGGGCACAGTCTCGTTCTGCCACCATTCATCCCGCAGCAGATCGCGGATCAGCTCCAGCTCGGCCGCCACCTGGGGAATGTTGGGCCGGGCCTCCAGCTGGGCGGCCAGCTCGCGGAGCTGCTGTGACGGTCGTCCACGACCTTGTCCATCAGGGTCTTCAGCTGCTCCCGCGCCGCTGTGTAGGTGGGCTCGATGGTCACCGTTCTGCACAGGAAGTCTGTTCAGCTTGGCCTGAGTTGCGTGAACGGCTGCTCCACCGCTCCTGGACCTGGCCCCAGTTGGACAGTTGGAATCTCTGGACGCACCGCGTCGCATGCCGCTCTGGACACTGGCGACGCCACCTAGGGTGAATCCAATGCATCGGGGTGACTGCATTCACCACCGTGCGGCTGGAGCCAGCGACGGAGCAGCGTCTCGATCAGCTGGCCCAGCTGACCGGGCGCACCAAGGGCATTTACCTGCGGCAGTTGATCGAGGCCGGGCTTGACGACCTGGAGGATGCAGTCCTGGGTGCTGCGGTGGCGGAGCGCATCCGCCTCGGCCAGGAGCGCACCACCAGCCTTGACGATGTGGTGAACGAGCTTGGCCTGGACCCTGCGGCTCTCGGAGCGACTGGAGTAGAGTGACTAAGATCCTTCTATTATTTCCCAGTCTATCACGTTCACCAGCGCAACGATATCTGAATACAGTGTGATGCTGCATGTTCAACGACTCCCCGAGGATGGCTATCTGGCCCCCTCGGAGGCCATCCAGGGCTTGGTGGTTCAGGATCGCACCGTGGTGGAAACCCTGGAAATCGCCCGCGATTTTGCTCAGAGACTGTTGGAATTGCAACAGCTCAGAGGATAGTTCATCGTTGTCAGACTAAGGCAATATTCTCAACCAAGTGCCTCCAGGACCATCTCCAATGTTTTGTGCGTGTGATCGGCCACATCTTTGAGGATCTGCCGGAGTGTTCCAACGCGCAATGGCTTGTGAGCTGGAATCGTGAGGTGTTGCTCACGGCCAGCGACGATCCTGGTGAGCCGCAAATGGCTGCCGCTCTGCCTGGTGATGGTGTAGCCAAACTGTCCAAGCCGTTTGGCCAGATCAGCCCCGTTGAGATCCCTGGGGATTCTCACAGGGTCAACAATTCCTGCCGGACATGATGCAGGCGAATCAGCGGAGGAGCCTGCCCCTCATCGAAGTGACAGTGCACCGCGTCGCGAATCTCCTGGTGGAGCTCGTTGAGGCTATCCGCCTCGGTATGAATTGCCTGCCCCACAGCGCTGGCACGATAGGAGCCATCCTCAGCCTCTTCGACAACAAAAAGGATTTCGTTCATGACAGCAGCCTCGCCCATCCATTCTGGCAGCCGATGCAGGCGTTGGCGTAGCCCACAGCGATCACAAGCCTTGGGGCCTGCACGGCGAGGTTGCCGAGGCCCTCATCGATGTGCACCACCGATCCGATGAAGTGCACACCGATCTCCTCGGTGGCGCCGGCGCGGAGGATGTCAGCCCAGAGCTGTTGGCATTCCTTGAGCGTCCACGAATAGGTGCGCTGGTAGATCGGGATGATGAACGGGGAGACGGCGCCTAGGATTTGGAGGAGCTTGGCTTCTGTAGCTTTCACTAACCAATGCCTGTCGCGACAAGCGCTGAGAAAAGGGAGAAATTCAAAGAACGAACAAGTTTGCCTCTTGATCTCGCCATAAAACCAAGGGAATCAAGTGCTCCAAGCTCACGGGCAAAGCGTTCTTGCGCGGACAAGGGTGGAAGAAGAACTCTTATCTTGAGTAGCTTCTCTCGGGTTAGATGAGCAATCATTGCCGACGTGATGTGGTCACCAAGCATTCCTCGTTGCGACAGGATCCACAGCACCCAGTTGAGATACTCGGGCAACACCCTGCTTTTGTCTGGGCTTAACCTACGAAGCGATTTCTGAAAGCCAAAGACCCCGCTGTCACCTCTCTAAATAGCCGCCCTGCCAGGCTCTCCCCCTTCGCAGACAAGCAGATCGCCGGAGCAGACACTGAAGCGGTCCATCTCGTGATCCTCGATGTCCATAAAGAGCAGATCCGAAACATCAACGTCAAACCATCGAATATTTGCATTCCTCAGATAAGGCCTTTGACTGCTCCCGCTTTCACGCTTTTTGTCAAGCATTTTACCAAGTTGGCAATCCGCAATTTCGCCCAGCATTGCAGAAGGAAGGCCCAGGGGATTTGGGCGTGGATCGCCAAAGGCGTCAATAAAAAGCGACTCGCCCATTCGTCTATGCGCGGCTTGAAGTCGTGCGCAAGCTTTGGCTAGCCGCCCTGTTTTATCCAGGATCGCCGCACCCTGCTGGCTGTAGTCGCGGTGGCAGAGGGCATTCACCAGCGCTTCGCGCAACGCCGGCAGCGGAATCGCGAGCTGCTCTTCGCGCTCCAGCCGATCCCGGGGAATGCGCGCCGCTGTGGCGAGGTGGCGCTGGCAGAACAGGATCGCCTCCTCCAGCAGCTGGAAGGCATGGCCGTTCAGTTGGCGCTGATCCAGGAACTCCCGCTTGTCGGTGCCGTGGAAGCGGGCCAGCCGCAGCTGGCACTGGGGCAACACCGCCCCGCCTGCACGCCCACGCGCAACGTACGCAGCAGTTCCTCCTGGTCCAGATCAGCGGCTGTGATGCCCACCGCCTTCTGAGTTTCCCAGCGCTGGATCGGGTGACTGCGCTCCAGTAGCAGCCCCTCCAGCACCGGCTGGGGCATCCGCCCGGTGCTGCTGGCGATCCGCTGGAAGGCGCGGCCGTCGTGAAAGAAGGGTCTCAGTCCCTGCCCAGGTGGCACCCGCACAGCAATCACCCGCTTCTCGGGATCGCCAGGCAGCGGCACTTCGTCGATCGTGGCCAGAGCGGAAGGTTCGATCCGCCGCAGGGCCTCCGCCAATTCGCGAAGGCTGGCATCGCTGCAGCGTTGCCCCACGATCCGGCCGCTGTCGCTCACTCCGAACAGCACCGTGCCGCCCTGTCCATTGAGAAAGCCGCAGAGCGTGTCGCAGCCAGAGCGCAGCTGGCCGGTGGAGCGCTTGAACTCCAGCTGCTCGGATTCACCGGCGGAGATCAGCGCCTCAAGCTCGGCCAGGGTCACCGCAGCCTCCCCTCCGGCGCTTTGTGCACCAGCCCAGGCCAGCACCGCTGGCTCCGGCTAGGGTGACATGTAACCGTTGCGGGAGTTGCCATGGGACCTGAAGCCGCCCCTGAGCTGGGTCGCTCAGAGGCCACAGCCCAGGAGGCGCGACGTGCGGCCAATCGCCGCAAAGTGCGGGAGCACCGCCAGCGCTTGCGGGCCCAGGGGATGCGGCCAATCCAGATCTGGGTGCCGGATGTGCATTCACCTGAGTTCGCCGCCGAGGCGCGGCGGCAGTGTCTGCTGGCCAATGCCAGCGAGGAGGAAACCGAAATCCAGGCCTTCATCGACTCGCTGGTCGAGTGGCCTGACGACGAGTACAGCCAGTGAAGCGCGGTGAGATCTGGACCATGGCCGGCGGTTCCAGCTACGCCAGCAAGCCGAGGCCCGTGGTGATCTTTCAGGACGATGCCTTCACCGCCCGCGACTCCGTGACGGTGTGTCTGATCACGACCGACCCGTCTGATCTGCCGGTCTTTCGCGTCCCCGTCGAGCCCACAGCGGAGAACGGTCTGCGAGCCGTCAGCCGCCTGATGGTCGACAAGGTCACCACCGTGTCCAGGAGCCGCCTGGGCCAGTGCATCGGCCGCCTGGCGGATGACGATCTGCTGCGGCTCAATCGCTCGTTGCTGGTGTTTCTGGGCCTGGCCCGCTGAGCCCCGGTTCACAGCGCAGCCTCCAGCTCGGTGCGGCTGAAATCGTTGCCCACAAACAGCAGCGGCACCTTCAAGCGCTCCGCCAGGGCATAGGAGAAGCAGTCGCCGAAGTTCAGGCCACTGGTATGGCGCCCCTTGCCGAAGCGTGCAAAGGCATCAGCGGCCTGATCGGCCAGTTCCCCATCCCAGGCCACCGTGAGAAAGGCCTGCTGATCGAGAAACTCGCGGGCACGCTCCTGGCCGATCTCTCCCAGCTTCACCAGCGCCACCAGCAGGATCTCCGTGCGCGTGGGGGCAGCCACCGCCGGCTGCACGGCCCGACAGAGCCTTTCCAGCACGGCTTCTGCGACGGGCTCCCGCAGGAGTACCGCCATTACGGCGCTGGTGTCGACGGCGAGGTCGATCACCAGGCTGCCTTCAGCCGCAGAGACCGTCATTGCCGTACCCCAGGATCTCCTCGGCGCTGCGGTCATCCAGGACCGGCAGGGTCCACACCTGCTGCTCCAGCCAGCGCGTGCTCTCCTCCAGCGTGGGCCGCTTTGGAATCGGCGACTCAGGCAGCCCCGCCTCCAGAGCGAGGATCGCCTCCTGATTCATCGAGCGCCGGTGCGCCACTGCTACCGCCTTGAGGCGGCGGTAAAGCACATCCGGCACCTGCCGGAGCACCAGGGTGTTCATCGCCCCAACGCCGATTGCTAGCGGAATGCTAGCGCCGCTCATCGCAGCATCCCCTCCAGCTCCTCGATCCCTTGCAGGATCTCCTGCTCGATCGCCCGTAGTTCCGCCAGGATCTCCAGCGGTGGGCGGTGCTCCACCTCTTCGTGGATCAGCTCCTTGTAGCGGTTCAGGCTGAGGTCGTAGCCCTGCTCGGCGATCTCGGCCTTGGGCACGCAGAAGCTCTGGGCAGTGCGTTCCCGCTCGCGCTCGGCATCCTTGCGCTGCCGCCAGCGGGCCAGGCAGTCGGGCAGGTTGTTCTTGGCGTGTTCTCCTTCTGTGAGAGCCTCCTTCGGGGCGGGCCCGAGCTTCTGCAGCGGCAGCAGCGGATTGCGCTTGTCGTCGAGGCTCCAGCCGTCGGCGGTCAGGTCGTAGAACCACACCTGATCGGTGCCGCCACGGCCGGTCTTGGTGAAGAACAGGATCGCCGTGCTCACACCGGCGTAGGGGCGGAACACGCCGCTCGGTAGCGACACCACGCCCTCAAGAAAATGCTCTTCTACGAGTTGCTGCCTCAGTGACCTGTGGGCCTTGCTGGAGCCGAACAGCACCCCATCGGGCACGATCACCGCCGCCCGGCCACCGGGTCTGAGCAGCTGCAGGAACA
>JBBASO010000005.1:69079-71665 GCA_040399265.1 Prochlorococcaceae cyanobacterium | reverse complement strand
CACTCAGGACAGCAGTTTTGAAAACGTTGATGGGTCGATGTTTAATGACTTCATCTTTGGTGACGATCAGAATATTGAAAGCAATGTCCTGCGCGGCTTTGGTGGTGATGACTTCATTCTCGGCTTGGGTGGCAATGACACTCTTGACGGCGGTGATGGCACCAACGGCCCTGATGGCGACGATCTGATTGTTGGTGGCGATGGTGAAGATCTCATCCTCGGCTCTGATGGCAGCGACTTCATCAGTGGTGGTGAATACTATATGGACGAGGGGCCAAATGGTGAGCTACTAGGATATATTGCATATCCTGACGATTCCATCGATACTCTCAGCTATCTCGACGAAAATGAGGGGCTCGACCTTTCATTCACAGGTATTGATGAAGGTATCGTCAAAGCCGATGCAGGCTCCAGCCTGACGGTCAGCACATTCACCAATACCTACAATTCAGCAATCAGCCAGCAGCTGATCTCGGCGCCAACCAATCAGGTCACAGGGACTGATTGGACCGATACGTATGGAGACATTCAGAACCTTGTGTTGACCAATCAGAACGATATCGTGCGGTTAGATATTTCCGAGGTCAATACCGGTAGTATTGATGCCGCAGGTGGCGGCCTCGATACCCTTGATTACTCCAGTTTTGGTTCAAAAGACTCGGTTCTGGTCAACCTCAGCGGCGCAAGCTACTCCTTCGACTTTGATGACAACGGCATCATCGATACGAGCGTTGGCGAGATCACTCTGACCATCAAATCTTCGGCAACCAACATCAATGTCTCTGATACCAGAAGTGTGGGCGGTGCCAATGGCGTAGCTAATTTCGAAGTTGTGATCGGTGGTGCGGCTGATGATGCCATTGTCGGCAATGCATCCGACAACCTGTTGGTGGGTAATGCCGGCGATGACCGCATCGCCGGTGGCGCTGGAAACGACACGATTTATGGCGGTACGGGTGACGATTACATCGAGCCAGGTGCTGGCGCCGACCTCGTTGTTGCCGGTGCTGGAATCAACACCGTGGCCATCACCAGTAGCGATCTCGCGGAAGACATCTTCAACGTTGATCCAAACGGTATCAACATCTTCAAGCTCGAGGGTGATGGCAGCCAGACAACCTCAATCACCGCACCCACCGGACTTTGGAATCCAGGCGCCCAGGGAATTGACCTGCTGGATGGTGGTGATCCAGTGGTTACCGGTTCCGGTTCCACAGCTGTCACCACCTACGACACGATTAACGGCACCGCCTTCAACGACTCCTATGAACTCGGTGGC
Source organism: Prochlorococcaceae cyanobacterium (assembly GCA_040399265.1). GTDB lineage: Bacteria > Cyanobacteriota > Cyanobacteriia > PCC-6307 > Cyanobiaceae > NIES-981. The sequence continues at coordinate 70,386 of JBBASO010000005.1, read as the reverse complement.
ACGGCCCTTAAAAACATCAGTAATGTTAATCTCGGTGCCGGTGATGACAGCGTCGGCACGGCCGCAAGCACCAAGGGCATCAAGGTCACCTACGACGGCAATACTGGTACAGACAGCATCACGCTGAATTTCACGTTTGATCAATTCGCCAAGCTGAATGCCAGCGGGCTGTATGTGGTGGATGTTCAGAATTATCTGGACAATGCCACCGGTCAAACCTTCAGCAGCAGTCAGGCTGATTTCACCGCCACCAATTTTGAAGCCGGTGGGGTGGCCGTAATCACCCCTGCGGTCTACAACGCCCTGCAGGGTGATCCGGCGGCTCTCACCTTCAATTCCGCTTATGGCGTTCGTAACAGCTCCATCAGCAGCGGCGACGACATCACCCTGGCTGCCTCGGCGCTCACCAACTCCACGGCCACGGCCCTGTCGGCAGCCGATATTGTTTCTGCCTTCGTTCAGGCCAGCGGTGTGAAGGGCAGTGATGCGATCAGCATCACCAGCGGAGGCAGCATCGCCGGTTCCAGCACCGCCTCCCAAACGGCCTCCGCGGTCTCACGCACCGTGGACGATCGCGCTGACTCGGTGCTGTCGGCGTATGGCCTCGGTACCGATCGCAGCAGCTTCACAGCCGATGACGACATCACCCTCAACCTCTCCGGCACCGTTAAAGCCGACACGACCGCCGAATCGGCCGGCTTCGTCGTCAATGCCAGCGGCACAGTTGAAGCGGCCGGCAGCCGTGATTCCAGCTTCACGGCATCTGATGCCCTTGGTCTGACGATTACAGCCAGCGGCCTTCAGACCGTTGCCGCCGCCAATGTGGAAGGACTGGCGATTGCAGAACTTGCCAGTCGCACTTACGGCATCGATGACGCCGATCTCACCGATTCAGCAGACGACAGCGTTCAAGCCGGCTCCGATCTCACCCTTCAGGCCTCTGCCAGCAGCAATAACCGCGTCACGGCCCAGACCGTTGGCAACGAGGCGCTCGGCACTTTCACGTTGGCCAACAACGGCGCTGCCGCGACCGATCGCTTCACCACCACCCAGATCGGTGCTGACTTCCCGCTCATCAATGGCGATCGGGTTCGCTTCACCACCTCGAACGGCAGTGTCCAAGCCGATCGCGACTACTACGTTTTCAACGTCATCCCGGTCACCGGTGAGTTTCAGCTCAGTTCTGAGCCGAACGGTGCTCCGATTGACGTCGTTGGTGCCTCCGCTGGCAGCGGCAGCTCTCCTCTGCCGGCCGGTACCCTTCAGGCCTACCGGCCAGCGGTGGCCACCGCTGATGCGATCAGCAC
>JBBASO010000005.1:0-68979 GCA_040399265.1 Prochlorococcaceae cyanobacterium | reverse complement strand
CCGGTACCCTTCAGGCCTACCGGCCAGCGGTGGCCACCGCTGATGCGATCAGCACCGTCACCGGCGTTGACCTCAACCGAACTGGAGTAGGTGTTGCAGGCGTTCAAGCCGGTGAGGTTCTCAACCTGCGCGCCACGGCTGCTGATGCGATCGCCGCCACGGCCACCAGCGTTGCCGGTGACGCCACCGCCGGTGTGTTCCGCCTCGGTGGTCTTGACGGCCTCAATCTTCCCGACACCGTCAGCACGGTTCAGGCTCTGGTGGACACCCGCTCGCTGGCGGGCGCGGATGCCAGCCTGCAGCTCTCCGCCACTGACACCGCCACGCTCACGGCCACCAGCGCCGATGGCGCGGCCTTGACTGAGGCCAACGTTCAGGTCTTCGGCTCCCAGAGCAGCGACACCACTGCAGGATCCGATCTCAGCCTCAGCAGCGAGGCCCTCCTCACCCTTGCCGGTACGGCCACCAGCACCGGCGGCAGCGCCGAGGCCCGCAGTGGCGCCGGTGCCGGCGCCGGTGTCACCACCCCTGGCACCACACTGAACGACACCGGTGCGGTGCAGCCCAGTGCCACCAGCTATGCGGAGGTCATCGCCCTCGACAACGGCAGCCAGATCGCCGGCGGCGACCTGACGGTTCAAGCCAACGCCAGCAGTTCCCTCACTGCCAGCGCCACCACGGTTGCCGGCAACAGCACCCTGGGCTCCCTCTGGACCTCAGCAGCGGGCAACATTCTCGCCACATTTGATCTCAACGCCAACACAACCCTCACCACACCCAGTTTCATCGGGCCCCACTATCTGGCCGAAGGCCAGCAGGTTCAGCTCCCCGCAGCCGCTGCCGGTTTGGCGGCCGACACCGATTACGCCGTGAAGCTGCTCGGTTTCGGAGCGGTGAATGCGGCTGGGGACACGCTGACGATGCCCACGGGCATCACCTACGCCAACAACGACGCTGTTCGGTTCCGCCTCAACAGCAGCACCGCTGCCAACAGCTCCGACAGCCGCTACGGCATCGCGCTCGGTGCCACCTACTACGTCGTCAACGCCTCTGGCACCACCTTCCAGTTGTCCGCGTCACCGGGCGGCCCCATCGTCAATCTCACCGACGACGCCATCGGAGCGGCCGACCAGCTGGTGGACGCCGATCGCTTCCAGCTGCTTACCCCGCCTGCAGCTCCCGGCGGCACTTACTCCATCGCCACGCTGACCACATCGGTCGCTGGCGTCAGCCTCACCCTGCCTTCGGTGGCGAATGCCTTCGCCGGCAGCCGCGAGGCCGACATCACCCTCACCACCAACAACACCCTCACCCTGGCCCAGGTGACTGGTATCAACGGCAACGCCGGCCTGCGCAGCCTGCAGGCCGGCGCTGAAGCCACGATCAACGCCCTGGCGGATGGTGTCCTCAATGCCAGTGCCCGCAACGTGGGCAGCGACGCCACCGCCAGCACCGGCATGGTGGCTGAGGGCATCAGCGACACAACGATCGCCGCCGGCAGCGATGGCATGGTCAACAGCCGCGCCACAATCAGCGCCGTAGCGGAGGCGGCCACCACCGGTGACAGCGCCCTGCTCGATAACAGTCTTGCCAACCTCAACATCACCGCCCGTGGTCTCACGGCCAGCAACACCGCCAACGACATCACAATCGGTGGCGCCGGCGACGTGACGGCTACTGCCAGCCTGGCGGGCCGCAGCACAGCCAGCACCGTGCTTGGCGACAGCGATGCCCTGGCCGTACTCGAAGCCACCGGCCTCGAAGCGCTCAGCAACGGCTTCACCGCTTCGATCGGTCAGCAGGGCGACATCACGGCCATCGCCAGCATCGGCTCCCTGGCTGCCCCCCTGCTCATCAGCTCTCTCAGCAGTGCCGAGGGCGCCGCCACGGCCCAGGGTTCCTCTGATGCCGTTGGCATCCTGGGCAGCTACAACGCCACCGCCCCGGCAGGGTTCTCCTCCCTCCAGGCCGGTACCAGCCAGGGCGACATCAGCGGTACGGCCAGCGCCGATCTCCAGTTGAGCGCCAACGCCATCAACGGTGCCGCTTCAGTCACCCTCGCCGATGTGCCCGGCATTGGCCGTGCCTCAATCACCGGCATTGAAAACATGGCACTCACCGCCGGTGCCGGCCTCAGCGGAGTGGTGGCCAGCGCCGTTGGCAGCGCTAATCTGAACGCGCAATCTGTTGAGCTTGACGCCACCAGCCAAGGCAGCACCTCAGCGACCGGCCTCTTCAGCTCCGCCGCCGACGCCTTGCCAGTCTCCTTTGCCGATGACGGCCGAATCGCCGCCATCGCCCAGCAGAGCAGCTTTGCCCAATCCATCACTGTGAACGGCAATGCCAGTGCTTCACTCAATAACACCAGCCTTGGTGTTGGCAATGCCGTGATCACGATCTCCGGTGATGGCACGTTCGATGCGAGCGCCCTGAGCAGAGTTGAAAATCGCGCTCAATCGGTGTCCGGTGCCGCCAGCGCCTGATGTTGCCTGACGCCCATCTCGCCGCTGACCTGCGCGAGGCCATTGACCAGTTGGCCCACCAGCCTTTCCCTGAATTGCTGCTGCAGCGGGGCATCCTTCGTCAGCTTGCCAGTGATCTGTTGCATCGCCGTCTGCGCGATTCCGTAACCTTCACCTCCGAAGAGGAACCGCTCGTGCTCAGCCGCCTCTGGGATGGCGTGCCGGGAGATCCACCGGCCAGCCTTCACGGAGATTGGATCTCTTCACTGCCAGAGCTGATCCAGGGCCCGCTGCGTGATCGCTGGGATCAGATCCGTCAGCAGAAATGGATCGAAACCACTTACATCGATCGCCTTGAGCCCTATTTCCTTGAACGTCGTGCCGATCTTGAACAGGTCGTTTACGGCATGATTCGCCTGCGCAACCAGGGTGTCGCCGAAGAGCTCTTTCTACGCCTCTTGCATGATGATGCCGATTTCGGTGACCTCGCCCGCAGCCATTCACTCGGCGAAGAGCGCTTCACCCGCGGGCTGGTGGGGCCGATGCTGATCAGCCAGCCCCATCCCACGATCCGCGCCGTACTCGACAAGCTCACCGTTGGCGAGATCCATCCGCCGTTTCGTGTTGATCCCTGGGTTCTGGTCGTCAAGATGGAGCATCGTCAACCGGCCAGCCTCAGTGACAACACACGGCTGCAGCTTTACAGCGAGCTTTTCCAGAAGGATCTGCAGGCCACACTGGATGCCGGCTTGCAGAGCCTCTATCCCACGTTGATGCCGGTCCCGTCACCGCAGAGCTGCTGAGCCATGGCCGATCCCGGGCAACTGCTCGACCTGCTGCGCTCGTTTCCCTTCCTGGCAGACCAACCGCCGGATCAGCTCGAGCGGCTCGCCGCCCAGGGGCAGCTCCTGCGCTTCTCGCTCGGTCAGCCGATCAGCCGCCTTGATCAGGCGCCGGCTCAAATGTTCTTTCTTTTGCAGGGAACGGCGCGCTCGGTGGTGATGGCCTCACGCCTCCCCAGGGGAGTTGCCACCCTGCAGCGGCTCGATCCCGGTGCCGTGATGGGCTGGACCCCCCTCAGCACCGGCCGCAACTGGGAGACCCTGCTCGCCTCCACCGATCTGGTTGTGCTGGCGCTGCCCCATGTCGCCCTGCGGCAGGAGATGGCGCAGCATCCGCCGCTGGCGCAACGCATCAGCGGCAGCGTCAACCCAGCGGAACTGTTCGCGGTGCTCGATGCGCACCTGCAGGACTATCCCCGTGCCCTCTCCCAGGAAGTGGTGGAGGCTGCCATCGCCTTGGCTGATGGCACCCGCGCCTTCAGTATCACGCCAGAGCAGCTGCCGCTCACCGCCTTCCCTCCCGAACGTCTCTGGCTGGTGGCGGGCGGCCCTCTGCCCCTGGGGACTGCCCTGCCCAGCCCGGTGGCGGTGGCGACCGATCAACCGCTGCGGGTGCTTGGCATCAACCGTCAGGCGCTGGCCCAGATCATTGACCCGCCTGTCGCCGTCGACTCGCCCGATGCTGAAGCATCTCCCGCACCCGGCTGGGAGTCGTTGTTGCTGGATCGCTGGGAGGAACATCGCCGGCTGATCGCAGACGATGACATCAGCACCGCACCGGAGCTGCCGGTTGAGGATCACCAGGAGACAGGCCCCGAAGATCATCGCTCGCCATCCTCTTACCCCTGGCATCGTGGTGTGGGTGCGCTGGAGTCGCCGATCGCGGCATTCCGCATGCTCAGCGATCACCTTGGTCTGCCCTTTCGGCGTGAACTGCTGCGGCGGGTGTTCACCGATCAGGTAAAGCGGCATGGCGAGGCCTCCCTGGCCCTTGCCGGTGCCGTGGCTGAATCGATCGGCCTGCAGACCCAGCTGCTCGAGATCCGCACCGAAGCGATCAGCCGCCTTGAAACTCCCCTGCTGGTGCGCTGGGGCAATGGTCTGGCGGTGATCTATCGCAGCGACAGCAGTGGCCTTGTGCTTGGAATCCCAGCTGTGGGCAATCAAGCGCTCACCACAACGGAGTTTCGTGAGCAGTGGGGTGAGGAGGGAGAAGTGCTGACCCTGCGCGTCAATGCACTCACCCCTCAACGCAAATTCGGGTTCCGTTGGTTCCTGCCCGCCCTCCAGCAGCACCGCACCGTGCTGCTGGAGGTGTTGCTTGCCAGCTTCTTTGTGCAGCTGTTCGGTCTGGTCAATCCGCTGTTGATCCAACAGGTGATTGACAAGGTCATCATCAACAACAGCCCCAGTGCCCTGGGAGTTCTCGGCACCCTGCTGGTGGTCTTTGCCGTTTTTGAAGGATTGCTGTTATGTCTGCGCACATTCCTGTTCGTTGATACAACCAACCGCATCGACCTCGCCCTGGGGACTCAGATCATCGATCACCTGCTGAGGCTGCCACTTAGCTACTTTGATCGTCGCCCTGTGGGTGAGGTGAGCAATCGCATCAGCGAGCTGGAGAAAATACGCTCCTTCCTCACCGGCACGGCGCTCACAACGATTCTCGATGCCATCTTTGCCTTGCTTTACATCGTTGTGATGCTGATCTACAGCTGGCAACTCACGTTACTTACTCTGGCTGTCATCCCGATTCTCGTTGCTCTCACGCTCACGGTGTCGCCACTGGTTCGCAATCAACTGCAGAGCAGAGCTGTCGCCAGTGCTCGTACCCAGAGCCATCTTGTTGAGGTGCTCAGCAGCATGATGACGGTGAAAGCCCAGAACATTGAGCTGCGCAGCCGCTGGAAGTGGCAGGATCTTTACACCGATTACGTTGCCGAAGGTTTTGACAACACATTATTGAGCACCACGGCAAACACTTTCAGTGGTTTCCTCAATAAACTGTCCAGCCTGCTGGTGATCTGGGGTGGGGCTGCCCTGGTGCTGCAAGGTGAACTGAGTCTCGGTGAACTGATTGCTTTTCGCATCATTGCCGGCTATGTCACAGGCCCGCTGCTGCGCATGACATCGATCTGGCAGACAGTGCAGGAAACCGCCCTCTCACTGGAGCGTCTCAGTGATGTGATCGATCACCCACAGGAGGCACCCGAAGACAACGCCAACCGCATCATCATGCCACCTATCATTGGCGATATTGAGTTTCAGAATATCAATTTTCGATATAAACCCTCGTCGCCGTTGCTTCTCACTGGCGTTTCACTCTCGATTCCGCAAGGAAAGTTTGTTGCTGTTGTGGGAACGAGTGGCTCCGGCAAAAGTACACTCACCAAGCTCGTTTCCCGGCTCTACAGTCCAGAAACGGGCTCGGTACTCATTGATGGAATTGACATCTCAAAAGTGGAGCTTTACTCTCTGCGTCGCCAGATTGGCATCGTTCCGCAGGAGACTGTCCTCTTTGATGGCTCTGTAGAGGAGAACATCACCCTTACCAATCCAGAAGCCAGCAGCGAAGAAATCATCGAAGCAGCCACGATCGCAGCGGCCCACGACTTCATCATGGATTTGCCCGCTGGCTATTCCACCCAGGTGGGTGAGCGCGGCAGTGGGCTTTCCGGCGGTCAGCGTCAGCGCATCGCCATCGCCCGAACCATCCTGCAGCGGCCGAAGATGCTGATCATGGATGAGGCCACCTCAGCTCTTGATTACCAGACGGAACGCGTCGTGAGTGAAAACCTGATGCAGACCCTGCGGGGCTGCACAGTGTTGTTCATCACCCACCGGCTCTCCTCGATCGTCAATGCTGATCTGATTGTCTGCATGGGCAATGGTGCCGTCCTTGAAGTCGGCACCCATCAGGAGTTGCTGGCCGCTCGCGGGCCCTATTACGTGCTCTTCCGCCAGCAGGGTCGCTCCTCGTCCTCCTCGTCCTCCTCGTCCTCCTCGTCTTCCACCGCCACACCTCCGATCGCCAAGGTGGGGCTGCCGATCAACTACGCCCTGGGCACCTGAGCCACACCTTCCTGTGACCACCTCACCGCCGCCCCAGACACCGCCGCCGCTCCAGTCGCCGCCATCTCAGGCACCGCCGCCCGCAGCAGCGGCTGCCGAACAGCGACCGCACGGCCATCGACTGCGGCGCACCACCTTGCCTCGCAGCACCCGAGGTTGGAGCAGGGGCATCGTCTGGAGCCTGATCGGCCTCACCAGCTTTGCCGCGATCTATGGCTTGATCGCCCGGATCGAGACCTCCGTGAACGCCAATGGCAAGCTGCGACCCATCGGCGGGGTCACCACGATCACGGCGCCCTTCAATGCGCCGGTGGAGTCGGTGCTGGTCAAGGAAGGGCAGACTGTGCAGCCGGGACAGCCCTTGATTGCCCTGCGCGAGAAGGCGGTGCGCGATCAGCGCACGTCTCTGGAGAGTCAGAGGGCCCTGTGGTCGAGCCAGCTCACCGTGCTTGCCAATCGACTCGGATTGGCGGCGGAGGCGCCCCGCACCGCTGCCGGGCGTCGCCAGCTCAGCATCGAAAAGCGGGAGGTTGATCTGCGTGAGCGCGCTGCCATGGAGGAGCGTCGGCGCAGCCAGATCAACCTCGAGCAGCAGGCCTCTGACCTGCGGGCGCTGAAACGCCAGCAGGCAATCGAGTCGAGCATCACCGCCAGGATGAGCCGCTTGTTGAAGGAGGGTGCCATGTCACGGCTGGAGCTCGACCGTCAGCAACAACGCGTGGCTGAACTTGAAGGGGCGATCAGCCGCACCGAAAAGGAACTTCAATCGGCGCGCTATCGCGTGCGTGAAAGTCAGTTCAAGCAACAGCAGATACCTGCGGCAGAGCTCAAAATGCTCTATGCCCAGTACGACAATGCCCGCCTGCAGCTGTTGTCAGTGAATGCAAATATTGCTGAGCTCAACGATCGCCTCAGGCTTGGTCGTCTGGTGGCCCCGGTAGCTGGTCGTGTCTTTGATCTCAATGTCAAAAAGGGGGAGACACTCACCCCGGCGCGGCCTGCCCTGCAGATCGTGCCCCTCAGCCGCCTGGAGGTGGCACTGTCGGTCTCCAACCGAGATATTGGATTTCTGCTGCCCGGCATGCCCGTTGAGGTCCGTGTCACCTCGTTCCCCTTCACCGACTACGGCTCCCTCAAGGGCACCATTTCCCGCATCGGCGCAGATGCCCTCCCTCCAGACCCTGAAAATCCCCAGGAATCATTCCCGGTCGTGGTGAAGATCAATGCCAGCGAACTCACACGTCAAGGGCGCTCCTACCAGTTGCGGCCGGGCATGGCTGTTTCAGCCTTGATTCAGCTCGGCTCCCGCCCTGTGATCTCCCTGATCAGCGATCGCTTCGGAGGATTCATGGAGTCAACCCGCTCGATTCGCTGACCGTACTCACCTCTGGAGTGAGCAAGGTGCTCGACAGTTTGGCGACCACCCGACTGGTGCCGATACCGTCACCGCCAAGCAGGTGCAGCTGACTGCCACCGCTGCCATCCAAGGCAATCGCCAGCTGCCGTGTATCGCTGGTCATCCCCGACAAGAGGGTCTCCAGCGGTGCAATCGGCAACAACCGGGCATCACCGATGCCTTCGGTTCCGGCTGGGGTGAGTCGCAGCAGGCTCTCCTGGCTGCCACCCCCCGCCAGCGGTTCCTGGCGCCACCAGGCGATGCCGTCGATCAGGCCGATGCTGCCGTTCAGTGCCGTGCCCAGATCCAGATCCACCAGATCCGGCAGGCCGCTCACCCCGTCCCAGCCGGCCACCGGCGTCTGTTCCACACCACTGAACACGAACAGGTCACGTCCTGCGCCGCCCTTCACTTGCAAGCCCGACTCGAAGCTGCTCAACCACGGGCTCCAGCGCAGGAACAGCAGATCATCACCCAGCGATCCATCGATGCCGGCATAAGCCCCCGAGCTGCTGAGTACGTCGTTGCCGAGGCCCCCCATCACCTGCTCGAATCCAGCCAGGGATCCGGTCTTGCCACCACCGATGCCGGTGGCGGTGCCGCGATCAAGATCAACGGCCACCGGCAATGTCCAGTTGGAATACTCAAGCCGGTCGAGCCCGTCGCCACCGAGCAACTGACCCGTGAGGGTGCCGCCGAGATCGAGCAGGGTCAGGTCATTGCCGCCACCGAGGTCAACGGTCTCGATGTTGCGAAAGCGAATGCCATCCAGATTGCCGGCATCCACACCATTCAGCACCAACAGTTCACGCTTGGCTGCGATCCCCTCTGCCGCCAGCAGGCTGTCGTTGCCAAGCCCACCATCCACCTCTCCGGCCAGTTGCAGATTTCTCAGCGCGAAACGATCGTTGCCAATGCCACCGCGCACCAAACCCCCGAGACCGCTGTTAAAGGTAACGGAATTATTACCTTCACCCATCAGAATACGGCTGCCTGGCAGCACATCGCCTTCTAGAAACAGGGAATTATCGCCACCACCAAGGTTGATGACGGAATCAATCACGCTGCCATTGACTCGAAGCTGATCATTGCCCTCGCCCATGCGAACTTTCGACTCAAACAAACCCACACGCTCAAGCTGAATCGTGGTTTGCGGGTCGTCGTAGTGATTGCCAAGATCCTGCAGTAGATCTTCATCGATGCGAGTGAAGATCGACACCCTGTCATCACCGCGACCCACATCAATGAAGCTGTTGTCCAGACCGATGGCCCTGGCATTGAGGCTGAAGCGCCAGTTGCTGCCATCGCCATTGCTCTCAGGCATCTCACCCAGATCAAACTGAATGCCACTCGGCGATGTTGCGGTCGACGAATCGCTGTCGGGGACGTAAAAGCCGCTGTTGATCGTGATGGTATCATTGCCAGTGCCCAGAAGAATGCCCGAATCCTTCAGGGCGGTGGTGAGCAGATCAAAGCTCAAGGCTGCACGCTCACTGTTGCCAAGGCCGGTGAAGATGAGCTGGGTGATCCCTTCCGTGGCGACCAGATCATCGCCACCGTTGCTTTTCAAGGAGCTTCTCTCCATCGCAACGGTGCGCGACTGCACTTCAGCGTTGGCACTGCCTGAGGAGAGCAGGCCCAGATTGAGAACGTCGCGGGCATCGAAAACCAGCACATCCTCCGCCGAGCCATTCAGAAACGTGGAATTCAGCAAACCGATGTGCTCGCTGATCAGCAGCAGATCGGCATCGTCCAGTTCGGACAGGGCGAACGACTGAAGCGTGCGGTCGGAGCGGAGTCCCATCCTGGGGCCCGTGGCCGATCGCAGGTTCAGCAGGGAGTTCTCAATCCCCACCTGCCGCGCATTCTGGAGGCTCTCGGCACTGCTCTCCACCGAGCGGCTGTTGGATTCGCCGAACGTGCGCACCACAACCAGCACCATCTGTGGCAGGCCGGCAGTGGGTTCAGGCGGTTCCGGCGGTGGCGGTTCCGGAGGAGGAGGTTCCGGCGGTGGCGGTTCCGGTTTGGGCGGTTCCGGTTTGGGCGGCTCCGGAGCTGGCGGCTCCGGTGTGGGCGGTACCGGCGAGGGTGTCACGGGGGGAGGGGTTCCGCCGTTGGCGCTGCCCCGAAAACTGGCTGCTGCTGGGGCACCCGAGAGTGGCAGTCTCTCGCTTGACAGAGGCTCAAACGGCACATCCGACTGGCCAGATCCCCGGGACTTCAGGGGGTCCGCCGTTCCGAAGGCCTGCGGGCGACGCTCGTCGAAGGCGACATCGACGCTGTCGAGCGGTCGAATTCTGATGTTGCCGGCCTTGGTTTGCAGGCGGCCCGGATCATCGGGACCGGGTTCATCCACAGGGCCGCCGATCCGACGCTGTCCCACTGCCGCCTGCACCTCATCCAGCAGATACAGCAGAACAACACCAAGGGCTGCGCCCGTGAGCACACCCTCCAGTGAAATGCGCCGACCATCCTTCTTGAGGGTGGCGACATCAGCAAATTGACTCAGCCCCGATGCGATGGAAACATCCCGGATAAACCCATTCTCAACCTCAGCGCCGGTTCCCCCTGCGATGTCGATGCGCATGGGTGCTGATGCGTCAGCTCACCTGCGCAGTCCCGTCGCACAATAAGTGCCCGACTTGGGAGCGGGAGTCATCGTGCCGTCTTCGCGCTCACGCCTCAGGATCTCGCATCTGCATCGCTGCCATCGCCTTGATGTCGCCGGTGGCGCCCATCCTCTGCTTGCTTTCATCGTTGTGCAGGGCCATAGCGTTCCCTGTCATTGGGCCCACGGCTATGCCCTCGTTCCCGGCAGCACAGCTCCCATCAGCCGTCATTTCAGCTTTGACAGCCGTGAACTCGAGAGCTATCGCCAGCGGCATGCCGATCAATCGCTGCGATGGATGGACCCGGAGTTCATGTTTGAGCTGGCCCTCGACCAGCTGCTTCGCCAGGTCACTCCCCTCATGCCGCTGATCACTGGGGGCTTGACCACCCCCCAGCAGATTGACCATGCCCAGTTGCTCCGTCACTACATCAACGGTGACATTCCTCTGCTGGACGCTCTGCTCGACCAGTGCGGCGAGCACTTTCTGCTGCATCGCCAACTGCAGGACATCCGCTCCTTTCCCGCTTTGCGAGCGGATGGATTGGATGGTCTGCTTGTCGGCTCCAACGCCGGCTTCAGCTCAAAGTCGTGATGACCGTTGCAGGTCCTGCCCATTTCTGAAGACAAGCGGAGCCTGCCGCGCGCTGGTGGCACTCTCTACGCCGCATGCACAGGATCAACGGGGTCTGACTTACGCCAGACGATGAATCCACCTGGCTGCAGGCTGAGCCGGGGGCAGCTGCCGCTGGCCTCACTGTCGAGATCCCGGAGATCGCGCCATTCAGGCTCCAGCGTGGCGCTCGGATGGGTCACTCGCTGGGCATCCGGTGCCAGCAGCAGCGAGACCCGCGCCGTGTGTGGCTGGTGAACCAGCTGCTGCAGGGTGGCTGCCAGATCGGCGGCGCTCAGCTGCCGGCTTTCGGGGCATCCGAGCAGAATCGCCAGCTGGGGCTGCTCCAGCAGCGCCAGCAGGCGGGGATCACTCTCCTGCTCCAGCAACAGTCCACGGGAGGTCGCCCAGCTCTGCAGCGTTTCGAACGCTCTACCGAGGCGATACGGATCGTCTGCGACAACATCGTGCCAGCCCAGGACCGCCGTCAAGCCATGTGACTCCTCCTCCAGCATGTGGCCCAGCTTGGTGCGTTTCACCTGTAGATAGGCCGCGTTGTGCTGGCCGGGATCCATCACCAGCGGCACCCTGTCTTCAACCTGCAGTCCGTAGCCGCCCAGACCGGCAATCTTGCGGGGATTGTTGGTGATCAGCCGCAACCGATGCACCCCCAGGTCGCTGAGGATCTGGGCGCCCACGCCGTAATTGCGCAGATCAGCTGGAAAGCCAAGCCGTTCGTTCGCTTCGACGGTGTCCAGCCCCGTGTCCTGCAAGGAATAGGCACGCAGCTTGTTGATCAGGCCGATGCCGCGGCCTTCCTGGCGCAGATACACCACGGCCCCTTCGCCGGCGGTTTCGATCATCCGCAGCGCCGCTTCAAGCTGGGGCCGGCAATCGCAGCGGAGCGAGCCGAAGGCATCGCCCGTGAGGCATTCGCTGTGAACGCGCACAAGCACCGGTCCTGAAGCCTGCTCGGGCTGGCCCTTCACAATCGCCACATGTTCGCTGCCGTCCAGCTCATTGCGATAGCCGATGGCCCGGAACTGGCCGAAGGCGCTGGGCAGGGCCGCTTCGGCCTGCCGGCGCACGAATCGTTCGGTGTCGAGCCGGTAACGGATCAGATCAGCGATCGAGATCAACCGCAGCCCGTGCCGCATCGCATAGATCTCCAGCTCGGGCAGCCGGGCCATCGACCCATCACTGTTCTGGATTTCACAGATCACACCAGCGGGGTAGAGCCCGGACAGCCGCGCCAGATCAACGGCAGCCTCGGTATGGCCAGCCCGTTTCAACACGCCACCCTGCCGCGCCCGCAGCGGAAAGATGTGGCCGGGGCGGCGCAGGTCAGCCGGTCGGCTGCCTGGGTGGATCGCCACCTGGATGGTGCGGGCCCGATCATCGGCGGAGATGCCGGTGCTCACGCCGTGTTCCGGGCCCGCATCCACGCTCACGGTGAAGGCCGTCTGGTTTTCGTCGGTGTTGCGATCCACCATCAGCGGCAGATCCAGGGCATCGAGTCGCTCGCCCTCCATCGCCAGGCACACCAGACCGCGTGCCTCCGTGGCCATGAAATTGATCTGTTCCGGCGTCGCGAACTGGGCGGCGCAGATCAGATCACCTTCATTTTCCCGGTTTTCATCATCGACCACCACCACGGATTCGCCGTTGCGAATGGCGGCAAGTGCGTCGGCGATGGCGTCGAACCGGATCTGCTGCTGCGGGCTGATCCCGATGGGATCAGTGGACCGTCGCGGATGACGGAGAGATGTCAGACCGGGAGATGTCAGATCGGGAGAAGTCAACGGATTGGCAGGCGGGTCTGGAGCCCTGGCGCAGGCATCCTTTATAAAGCCCGCATCTCAGCTGTCTGCGGTATGGCCTTCCCCACCTCTGGCTCCGAGCGGGGGGCAGTTGGCTCGCCTCCCACACGGTCGCAGCGCGTGGCGGTGATCGGCGCCAGTGGCTACGGCGGTCTGCAGACCCTGAGATTGCTGCAGAACCATCCCCGGTTTGAGGTCACCTTTCTGGGGGGCGAGCGCAGCAGCGGCAAGCGCTGGAGTGAACTGACGCCGTTTTTGCCTCTGCCTGGCGACCCGGTGGTACAGACACCGGATCCAGAGACGATCGCGGCCTCTGCTGACTTCGCAGTGCTGAGCCTGCCCAACGGGCTGGCAGCCAGGCTCACGCCCGCGCTGCTGGCGCAAGGGGTGCGGGTGGTGGACCTCTCCGCCGACTATCGCTACCGCTCCTTATCCCGCTGGCAGGAGGTGTATGCGGCCGAGTCCCGCGAACAGCAGCGGCAGGATGATGCGTTGTGTACCGAAGCGGTGTATGGACTGCCGGAATGGCACGCAGACCGGATCAGCGCTGCTCGCCTGGTGGCGGCTCCGGGCTGTTTCCCGACCGCGTCCTTGCTCGGCCTGCTGCCCTTTCTGCAGCAGGGGTTGGTGGAGACGCACGGGATCGTGATCGACGCCAAGACCGGCACCAGCGGCGGTGGTCGTGCGGCCAAGGAACATCTCTTGCTCGCCGAGGCGGCCGAGGCGGTCGCCCCCTATGGCGTGGTCGGCCATCGCCACACCAGTGAGATCGAGCAGATCGCCTCCCAGGTGGCCGGGCAGGAGATCCAGTTGCAGTTCACACCCCATCTGATGCCGATGGTGCGCGGTCTGCTCGCCACCCTTTACTGCCGATTGCGGGATCCGGGCCTCACCGCCGACGACTGCACCACCGTGCTCCAGACAAGCTATCGCCAGGCCGCCTGTGTGGACGTGCTGCCGGTCGGCACCTACCCATCCACCAAGTGGGTGCGACACACCAATCGCTGCCTGCTCTCCGTGCAGGCCGATCAGCGCACCGGCCAGTTGGTCATCATGTCGGCAATCGACAACCTGGTGAAGGGCCAGGCGGGCCAGGGGGTGCAGTGTCTGAATCTGATGGCCGGGCTGGAGCCGTGCACCGGCCTGCCGCTGCTGCCCTTTTACCCCTGAGGCACCAGTCGGGCCAGTGCCAGAGCCACGGCCAACGGCAGGATGCGGTGTTCCTGCCGCTGGATACGTCGGCTCAGGCTGGCGACGCTGTCGTTCGCCAGCACAGGCACCGCCGCCTGCACCAGTACCAGGCCGGCATCCACCTCCTCGCTCACCAGATGGGCGGTGCACCCCGCCAGGGTCACGCCGGCACTCAGGGCCTGGGCCACCCCATCGCGGCCCCGGAAGCTGGGCAGCAGCGAGGGATGGATGTTCACCAGGCGCTCCGGGAACGCCTTGATCAGTACCGGGGTGACGATGCGCATCCAGCCGGCCATCACCACCAGATCGATCTGTGCCTCCGTGAACAGCTCGATCAACCGCAGATCGAGCGCTTCTCGGCTGGCGTGGAGGCGGTGATCGACCAGCTGCCAGGGCACGCCGAGCCGCTCCGCCCGCGCAATCGCCCCACAGCCTGGGTTATTCACCACCAGCAGCACCAGGTCGGCCTGGGGGTCGCCGCAGCGGCAGGCCTGCAGCAAGGCTTCGAAATTCGTGCCGGTGCCGGAGGCCATCACGGCGAGCCGGGGCCCGCCGCTCCGCCGATCCAGGCGCTCGGGCCTAATCGGTTGCGGTGGCAACGGCCACTGGACGAAGCAGTCGGGATCGCTAGGGTCAGGCAAAGCGGGCAGCCGTTCATGTCCCATCTGTCCATCCTGCCAACGGTGCTGCGCGACGCCGACGTTCTGGCTACTGCTCTGGCGGGACTCGGATTCCATCCTGAATGGGGTGGTCAACTGGAAGGGTTCGCCGGCTCAGCCGAACCGGTGCTGCTCAGCGTGATGCTCCAGGGCGGCCTGCAGCTCGGCTGGCAGCGCCAACCCGACGGTTCGCTGGCCCTGATCGGAGACCTGCAGCGGCTGAGCCGCAGTGTGCGGGTGCAACGGTTGATCGGCACCATCACCCGTCGTTATGCCACCGCCATTGCCCTGGCTGATGCTCAGCGCCACTTCGCCACCGCCCGGGTGAGCGTCGCGTCCTGATCGCGGCGCGGTGACTCATCCCTTTCCCGTTCAGGTTGAACTCGATCTTCAGGCCGCCACGTCCCATCTGGTGGTGGTGAAGATCCGTCTTCGCCCAGCGCAGCACGAGCTGGTGCTTCGCTTGCCCGCCTGGACGCCCGGCTCGTACCTGATCCGCGACTACGTGCGTCAGTTGGAGGGTCTGCAGGTCGTGCAGGGCGAGCGGGAGCTGCCGCCGTGCCGCACTGGCGTTGCCGCCTGGCGCCTGCAGCTGCCGGATCTGCAGCCGCTGGAGATTCGCTACCGCGTGCTGGCGACCGAGCTGAGTGTGCGCACCTGCCACCTCACCGCTGATCATGGTTTTCTCTGCCTGGCGGCAGTGCTGCTGGCGGTGGAGGGTCAGCGCTGGACCCCCCACCGGCTCTCCATCGTGCTGCCGTCTGGCTGGAGCCCGTTTGTACCTCTGCCGCTGCAACCAGACGGCAGCTGGCTGGCCAAAGGCTTCGACCAGCTGATCGACAGCCCGGTTGAGGCCGGTCCGCATGCGCTGACGGCCTTCAGCGTGGCTGGAATCCCCCACCAATGGGTGAGCTGGGGCACCACCCTCAGCGGTGAGGATCCACTGGAGGCTGATGCCGCCCTGCTCGCTGATGTGCAGCGGGTGTGCGCCTGCTGCTGCCGCGTCATGGGCGAGGACACGGCTGCGGCCGATAGCTATCTGTTCATCCTTCACCTCACCGACGAGGGCTTCGGTGGTCTTGAGCACGACGGCAGTGCCGTGCTTCAGTTCGGCCGTCGCAGGCTTGCCCAGCCGGATGGGCGCCGCCAGCTGCTGCAGCTGGTGGCCCACGAGTATCTGCACCAGTGGAATGTGCGCCGGTTGCGGCCGGCTGAACTCAGCCCCTATGACTACGACCAGCCGGTGATCATCCCCACCCTCTGGTTTGCCGAGGGGGTCACCAGCTATCTCGACCAGCTGATTCCCTGTGCGGCGGGCATCACGCCTGAAGCGGATGTGCTGAAGGATCTGGCCGCTGACCTCAGCCGCTACCTGCTGACCCCCGGCCGGGCAGTACAGACCCTGCGTCAGAGCAGCGAGGAGGCCTGGGTGAAGCTCTACAAGGCCGATGCCTATGCCGCCAATGCACAGGTGAGCTACTACCTCAAAGGGGCCGTGCTGGCTCTGGTGCTCGATCTCCATCTGCGTCGCCATGGCAGCGCCCTGGTGAGCGTGCTTCGCCGCCTCTGGCGATCCCATGGACGCTGGGGGCGGGGCTACAGCGAGCAGGAGCTGCTGCAGGTCTTCGCCGCCGAGGCAGGGGATCTGGCTGAGCTGCTGCCGCGCTGGTTGCACAGCCATGCAGACCCCGACCTGGATGGCTACCTCGCTGATGTGGGCCTGCTGCTGGTGCCTGCGGCCAGTCAGGTTCCCGCGACGGGTTGGCAACTCACGCAACAGGGCGGTGAGCTGCAGCTGCAACGGGTGATCCGCACCGGACCAGCGGAGCGGGCCGGTTTGATGGTGGGCGACGAACTGATCGCGATCGCTGGCCAGCGGCTGCGCGATGTCGATGCTGTGATCGCGCTGCTGCAGGCCCTGCCGGCTGGCCAGTCGGTCGAACTGGCCTATTGCCGGGATGGCAGATTGCGCTTCACATCCTTTAATCCGGGTGTTCCATCCACGCAGAGCTGGTCTCTGCAGGACGATCCGGTGGCCGACTCTGACTGTCTGAATCGGCGCCGGCACTGGCTCAACCTGGAGATTGCATGAATCCACGCTCCCAGCCACTGCTGCTTGCCGGCCTTGCTGCCGCAGTGCTGGGACTGGGAGGCATCGGTTGGCTGGCCCGTGATCTCACAGCGCCTGGGGCAGGGTCAGACCAGCCCTCAGTTCTCGATCTGCTGGATGCTTTCGGCTCCCCCCAGCCAAGCCCTGAGCCCGCAATGCGGCCGGCGCCGCTGCCCCCCGCCAGACCTGCCTGGTCCTCCCCACTGGCCCGCAGCTGCTCTGCAGCGGTCAGCGAGCGCCAGCAGCGACTTGTGGCCCGGGTCGCCGATCTGCGCGCCAATCCCCGTCGCATCCGTATCGATCCCACCAACTACGGCGAGCGCTTCAACCGCGACGCGTTCGGCAATCCGCTGGATTCCACGCCCCGGCTCGTGGTGCTCCATGAAACAGTGTATGGCATGCAGTCGGCCATCAACACCTTTCGCACTCCACACCCGCGCGACGAAGACCAGGTCAGCTACCACGCCCTGATCGGCCAGGACGGATCGGTGGTGTTGCTGCTCGATCCCAGCAAACGGGCCTTTGGAGCCGGCAACTCAGCGTTCCGTGGGCAGTGGGCCGTGACCAATCCGGCGGTCGGTGGCTCGGTGAACAACTTCGCCGTGCACATCAGCCTGGAAACGCCACCCGATGGCGAGCATGATGGCGCCGTTCACAGCGGTTACAGCCAGGCGCAGTACGACGGCCTGGCAGCTCTGCTGGCACTCTGGATGCAGACCTACCCAATTGCGGCTGATCACATCACCACCCATCGCGCGGTCGATCTAGCCGGTGAGCGGGCAGATCCACGCAGTTTCCAATGGGGGGAACTTCAGGCACGCCTGCAGGACCTACAGCTCCTCTGTGGATGAATCGGCCAGAACGAGCCTGACTCAGATCATCGGTGAGACAACCGCCTGCCGCTCGCCATATAACAGAGCATGCAGCTCTGGATCCTGCATCGAGGCGAGGATGCGACGCGGATAGTCGAGCTTGCCGTTGTGCAGGTAGGCCAGCACCGCCAGCGACTTGGCCTCCCTTGAGCTGCGACTGGCCTCGAGCATCCGATCGGTGGGCAGGCCAAGCTCACGCTGGAGCCGGCTGAACTTACCCACCAGCAGAATCACATTGCGACTCGGATCAAGCAGCTGGTCGCGGGCCCAGCTGATCTGTTCCGGGGTGGGCTCGGCCGGCAGCAGACCCTGATGAACCAGCTCGCCGATGCCGAGCTGGGCAGGCCCGTGGGTACTGAACAGGCCGGAGTGAGCGGCCACGGGATGGTTCTCTCCCGGCTTGGCATGGCGCATCTCATCAAACAGCACGGCAGTGACCAGCAGCGGATTCACTTGGCGCCGGGCGCATTCGCTCAGGATGAGGGGGCGGAGCTCTTCGAGACGGCTCAGGGTATGGGCCCGCAGCGGCTGCAACTGATCGATCCCTTCGCTGAACAGCTGGGCCAGCGGAGGCTGGGGACCATGCACCCCAAACCGGCGGCGCAGCTCGATCAGCTCCTCAGGGCTGAAATACAGCGGATCTGTGCCCAACCAGCTTGAGCCATGGTCATGCTGAATACCCACCCAACGCTTCGGGGCCGGCGCACTTCCGGATGCGATCAGACTGATTCCCAGGCTGACTGAAACGGCAAATGCCGAAAGCGGCTGTCGCCAGGCTCGGCGGTGCCAGCACTGCCTGCACCGGTTTTGAATCCCAGAAGCGATGGTCACCAGGGCAACACGGAGACAGAAATCAGAGGAATCGCGATGAAAACGTGGAGTAATTAAAATGCGTCGGTGCCGAAGTCAGGTGGTGTCACAGCCAGTGAACTGCCGAGCACCAATGGCCGAGGCCTGCTGATTGAAACGAAAAGGGCCTGCCGTTCCTGCACAGACGCAGCTGGAAGAGGACAGAACCTGGAAAGAGCGGACCGTGTGGTGGGAGCAATGTGCGGATATTGCTGATTTTCGCGCTGACTTTTCGAATGACAGCTTGGGCTTAGCCAGTTTCCGTACGGCACACCTGGGGCTCCTAAGCGGATCTTAAGGTCTGCTTCATGGTCACTGGAGCGCTCTGGCACGGTCTGATGGCCGGCCCCTGACACGATGTTGAGTCTCGGTCAGCAATAGGTTTTGTTGGTTGAGGCCACTTCCGGGGACCATCCGCATGGACACCGCCGATCAGCATCAGGTCGTTCTGAACACTGTTGCGTTCGACCCCGCGCACCCTGGCAGCCAGTGGCGTCGCTTCTGCGACCTGTTGTGGTTCGATGACGATCTGCAGATCTGGCTGGACGTGAGCCGAATGGCGTTGAACCCTGAGCACCTGCAGGGTCTGGCGCCACGCTTCGAAGCCGCCTTTGCGGCGATGGCTGCGCTTGAAGGTGGCGCGATTGCCAACCAGGATGAACAGCGCATGGTTGGCCACTACTGGCTGCGCACCCCCGCACTCGCGCCTGATCCAGCAACGTCCGAGCACATCGCTGCGGAGGTGGAGCGCATCCAGGCATTCAGCCGCGAACAGCTGGAGGCAGGCCGCTTCACCGATGTGATCTGGATCGGCATCGGCGGCTCCGGACTGGGTCCGCTGCTGATGTTGCGGGCGCTCGGAGAGGAGGGCAGGGGTCTGCCCCTGCACTTCATCGATAACGTCGACCCGAAGGGCATCAGCCGCACGCTTGATTCCCTCGGTGAGCGGCTTCGCACCACGATGGTCGTTGTGGTCAGCAAGTCAGGCAGCACGCCTGAGCCCAGGATCGGCATGGGCCAGGTGCGGGCCCGTCTCGAACGTCTCGGCTGCAGTTGGGCGGAGCAGGCAGTCGCGGTGACGATGCTGGGCAGCCAGCTCGATCAGCTCGCCGCAACGGAAGGCTGGCTGGCGCGGTTCGACATGTTCGACTGGGTCGGCGGGCGCACCAGCATCACCAGTGCCGTGGGTCTGCTTCCCGGGGCCCTGATCGGTGCCGACATCGATGCCTTTCTCGAGGGTGCCGCCGCCATGGATGCGGCCACCCGGGTGGCCGACCTCAGCGGTAACCCTGCCGCGCTGATGGCTGCAGCCTGGTACGTGGCAGGAGACGGTCAGGGTCGGCGAGACATGGTCGTGCTCCCCTATCGCGATCGCCTTGAGGTGTTCAGCCGCTACCTGCAGCAGCTGGTGATGGAAAGCCTTGGCAAGCGCCTCAACCGTCAGGGTGAGGTAGTGCACCAGGGCATCGCCGTCTATGGCAACAAGGGTTCAACTGACCAGCACGCCTACGTTCAGCAACTGCGTGATGGCGTCGACAACTTCTTTGTCACCTTCATCGAAGCCCTGGACGATTCCACGGATCTGCCCGATCTTGGGGGGGAGCGTCCCGGCGACTTTCTCGACGGTTTCCTGCAGGGCACGCGCTCTGCCCTGATGGAGGGGGGCCGGCAGAGTCTCTCGATCACTCTGGGCTGCTTTGATGAGCGCCGCCTTGGCGCCCTGATCGCCCTGTTTGAGCGGGCTGTTGGTCTCTATGCCGAGCTGGTGAACATCAATGCCTACGACCAGCCCGGCGTTGAGGCTGGCAAGAAGGCCGCAGCCGCGATTCTCGACCTGCAGGGGCGGCTTGAGTCGGCCCTGGCAGATGGTCAACCCCGCTCGCTGGGGCAGCTGGCTGCTGAGCTGGGGTGTGACAGCCCAGAGCCGCTGTTCTGGATCCTGCGACATCGCTGCGCCAACCATGCCGATCTCGCCGTGGAGGGCAGCTGGGGCGATCCTGCAGGCCTGGTCTTCCGCCAGAGCTGAGCTCTCAACGGGCCTGAATGCGGCAGCCCAGCTGGATCGTGCCCGCATCCAGAAGCCGGCCCAGCCGCAGGGCGGTCGCTTCCTCCACCCGGCTGAACTGGGCCTGATGGCTGGTCAGCCATTGCAGTTCCGCCGGTGTGATCACACCGGTGTGGAGTGCTTCAAGAAACACCGTGCCGATCGACATGGTTCAGGCGGGCGAGTTTGACCACTCTGTTGAGCTTGTGCTGGCTTGCCGATTCCGCAGTGAACTGTCACGCAGGCTCAAGCCGCAGCCGCAGCCGGGCCAGCGCCTGTTCCGGCAGCCCCAGGAACCGATCCAGCCAGCCGCTGCCGCTGGGCGCAACGTCGGCAACCCCCACCAGCACAGCTGCGCCGCTGGGACTCAGGGGTGAACCGCCCTGTGCACCCCAGCGCGCATGACCCGCCAGCGCCGCTGCGGCCGTGCTGAGCCGTGCATCGATCCAGAGCGGGGCAGGTCGAATCAGGCCAGCGGCCTGGAGGTGAAAACGCGCCTGGAACTGGAGTGTCAAGCTGCCGCTGCTGCTGTTGAACTCGCCCTCCAGCAGCTCCGGCTCGATCGCGATCATCAGACCGGGAGGCAGGGAAAGACCGAGAATCCGGGTGGAGCGAGAGGTGAGCGGCGGAATGGTGATCGTTTCCGACGGGAAGCGGATGCGCCCGTCCCGCCCGTCAGGACAGCACCCGCTCGCGATGCCGCCTGTGGCGTCGTAGAGGAAGTGCGGGTAGCGGCCGATGGCGAGGGTGCAACCGGCCAGGGTATGGAGCCTGTAGGCCTGCATGGGCTGATCAGAGGCCGCTCAGGGCGGCCAGGGCGCCGCTGGCATGGAGCTCGGTGAGGGCGTCGTACCCGCCGACCAGCTCTCCGTCGATCAGGATCTGGGGAACCGGTCCTGGCTCGCTCGCCTCCACTTGCAGATAGGGAATGGCAAGACTGTGCAACATCCGCAGGGCGCGGCGACACCAGGGGCACCCCTCCCGCACCACAATCTGCAGACGAGGTTGGTTGGGCTGGCTTGCTGCCATTCCATCGCCATCAAACGCCGCTGAGGTGGCCTCGGCCTGATGCAGCACACCGATCAGCAGGTCGGCTCCCTTCTGAACGTGGGTGCCGGGTTCCAGGTGTCCCCCCCATACCTGGCACGTGCCATCCGAGAGGCTGAGGTGCAGATGAACGCCGTCTGGAGCAAGGGTTCCCTGCAGGCTGATGATCTCAAGATCGCCGCTCACCACGGTCGGCCCTGCCTGCCCAGGGCACTGGAATGCCGCCTGGCTGAGATTTCCCACCACGCTCAGCACGAAGGCGTTCAGCCGGTGCTCGGCCGCGAATGCCGACAGGCTCTGATGCACATCACTGCCTGCGGCGAGATGGAGCGGCAGGGCATGCATGCGATGCAGGTGAAGGGTCAGGCCAAGTTACGGCTCAGGGCACCAGGTTCACCAGCCGACCCGGCACCACGATCACCCGGCTCGGCGCCTTGCCTTCCAGCCACTTGGCGGCGATCTCACTCTCCAGGGCGAGCTTCTCCAGGGTGGCCTTGTCGGCATCAGCGGGGACGTCGAGGCTGCCGCGCACCTTGCCCTTCACCTGGATCACCAGGGGAATCGTGTCACGCACCAGCGCTGCCGGGTCGGCCACGGGCCAGCCTTGGCGATGGATACTGCCATCGCCAGCAGCACCGAGCTGGCTCCAGAGCTCCTCGGCCAGGTGGGGCGCAAACGGGGCCAGCAACAGCAGCAGGCTGCGCAGCGCTTCCTGCGCCACCGGCTCGCTGGCGACTGCCAGATGCTCACCCATGGCATTGCTCAGCTTCATCAGCTCTGCCACGGCTGTGTTGAACTGCAGATCGCCCTCCAGGTCGTCGCTCACGGCGGCGATGGCAGTGTGCACGGCGCGGCGCAGCTCACGGTCTGCCGGGCTGAGAGAGGCTGGATCAAGAACCAGTGCGTCCCTGATCCTGCTGCTGGTGGCGCTGCTGTTGTCAAACGCCTCCGGGCCAGAAGCAGGGGTTTCAAGGCTCAGGCCCCGGGTCACCGCCCCCTCCACCAGCCGCCAGAGGCGCTGCAGGAATCGGAACTGGCCCTCCACATCGGCGTCGTCCCACTCCAGATCCTTCTCGGGCGGTGCCTTGAAGAGGATGAACATCCGGGCAGTGTCGGCGCCGTAGCGATCGATCACCACGGCGGGATCGACACCGTTGTGCTTCGACTTCGACATCTTCTCGTAGAACACCTCCAGCGGTTCTCCACTGCTGGGGTCGCGCGGGTCTGTGGGATCGGCCACATCAGCTGGGGCGATGTACTTGCCGCTCTTGGGATTCTTATAGGTGATGCCCTGCACCATGCCCTGCGTCAGCAGGCGGGCGAAGGGTTCATCGAAACCGAGCAGCCCCCGGTCGCGCAGCACTTTGGTGAAGAAACGCGAGTAGAGCAGGTGCAGGATGGCGTGCTCGATGCCGCCGACGTACTGGTCGACCGGCAGCCAGGCATCGACCGCCTCGCGACTAAAGGGAAGCGACGTGTTGTGGGGATCGCTATAGCGCAGGAAGTACCAGCTGGAGCACATGAAGGTGTCCATGGTGTCGGTTTCCCGCCGGGCGGGCTGGCCGCAGCAGGGGCAGTCGACACGCCACCAACTCTCCAGCTGGGCCAGCGGCGAGCCGCCTTTTCCTGAAAAGGCCACAACGCGTGGCAGTTCCACAGGGAGCTGCTCGCTGGGTACCGGCACCACGCCACAGCTCTCGCAGTGGATAACAGGTATCGGACAGCCCCAGTAGCGCTGGCGTGAGATCAACCAGTCGCGCAGACGGTAGGTGGTGCGAGCCTGGCCCCATCCCTCCTGCTCCGCCGCCGCCGTGATGGCTGCCTTGGCCTCGCCGCTCGGCTGGCCATCAAAGCGGCCGGAGTGGATCAGCACACCCGGCTCGGTCCAAGCACCGCCCTCGTAAGCGTGTTCATCGCTGCCCTGCGGAATGATCACCTGGCGCACTGGCAGCTCGTACTGGCGGGCAAACACAAAGTCGCGCTGGTCGTGGGCGGGAACGCCCATCACCGCGCCGGTGCCGTAGTCGGCCAGCACGTAGTCGGCGATCCACAGGGGTATCAGCTCGCCGTTGGCGGGGTTGAGCACCCGGGCGCCGATGGGCACGCCGCGCTTGGGCTGGTCGTCGGCGGTGCGCTCCTGCTCGCTCTGGCGACTCACCAGATCGCAGAAGGCCTCCACATGGATCGCCTGCTCATCGGTGGTGAGCTGGAGCACCAGGGGATGCTCGGGCGCCAGCACCACATAACTGGCGCCGTAGATCGTGTCGGGTCGGGTGGTGAATACGGTGATGCTGCAGTCTGTGTTGTTTCCATCGGCGTCCACCACCTGGAATGTCAGCTCGGCGCCGCTGCTGCGGCCGATCCAGTTGGCCTGCATGGTTCGCACCCGCTCCGGCCAGCCCTGGAGGCTGGGCAGGTCGTCGAGCAGCTGGTCGGCGTAAGCGGTGATCTTCAGAAACCATTGGCGCAACTTGCGCTTCTGCACCAGGGCACCGGAGCGCCAGGAGCGCCCCTCGCTGTCGACCTGTTCGTTGGCCAGCACCGTCTGATCGACCGGATCCCAGTTGACGGTGGCTTCCTTCTGATAGGCCAGGCCCGCCTTCAGCAGCTCCAGAAACAACCACTGGGTCCAGCGGTAGTAGTCGCTGTGGCAGGTGGCCACCTCCCGGCTCCAGTCGATCGATAGGCCAAGGCGCTGCAGCTGGGCGCGCATCGAGGCGATGTTGCGATCGGTCCAGGCGCCTGGGTCAACCCCCCGCTCGATGGCTGCATTTTCAGCGGGCAGACCGAAGGCATCCCAGCCCATCGGGTGGAGCACCTGGCAGCCGCGCATACGCTGAACCCGGGCGATCACATCCGTGATCACGTAGTTGCGCACATGACCCATGTGCAGGTTCCCCGAGGGATAGGGGAACATCGACAGGGCATAGAAAGGCCTGCCGCCTTCGCTGTAGCTGGGCTCGGGGGTTGAATCAGCGGCTTCTGCCTGCCAATGCTGCTGCCAGTGCTCCTCGATGGCCTGGGGTTGATAGCGGGTGCTTTCGCTCACGGCAGGCCTGCACGGTTGGCGACAAGCCTGGATGGTGCCACAGGCCCGATCAAGTCAGGGAGCGCAGCACGCTCACAGCATGGCGGTTGATCAGCACCAACGGCCGCGCGTCGCCCTGGTCGAGAGCGAAGTACTGAAGGTCCTGCCAGCGCAGGACCCCTTCGAATTCGTGGCCATCGCCCATCCGGATCGCCACCGGCGCTTCCCGCCGGATCAGATCCTGAATGTGGCGAATGCTCGGTTGGGCCGTATCGAGGGTCGGGGCACGACGATCGAAAAAGCTCTGCATAGGATTCGCAGCAGGCTGTGTTTGCTTCCATCGTGCTCCAGTTCAGCAAATACCAGGGTCTGGGCAACGACTTCCTGATGGTGGATGCCCGCGGCAGCGAAACGGACGACTCTCTTGGGCTGACACCCCAACGGATCCAGCGGCTCTGCGACCGTCGTTTCGGCATCGGTGCCGATGGGGTGATCCTGGCGCTGCCGCCCAGGCAGGGAGGGGATTGGCGGATGCGCATCTTCAATGCCGATGGCACCGAACCCGAAATGTGCGGCAACGGCATCCGCTGCCTGGCCCGTTTTCTTGCCGACAGTGACGGCGATCAGCCCGGACGCAGCTGGCAGATCGAGACCCTGGCTGGCCGAATCGTGCCGGAACTTCAGGCCAGCGGTGCGATCCGGGTCGACATGGGCGTTCCGTTCCTCCAGCCCGAGGCCGTGCCCACCACCCTTGCCGTTGGTGAAGCCGGAATCCCCCAAGGAGAGATCGAGGCCGCCGGGCTGGTGTTTGCGGTGGGTGCGGCCGGGATGGGCAACCCCCACGTGGTGATTCCGGTTGAGGATCTGGAGGCCATCGAACTGGAGCGCTGGGGTGCGGCACTGGAAGTGCACCCGGCCTTCCCCGCACGCACCAATGTGCACTTTGTGCAAGTGCTCAGCCCGACCCACCTGGCGATGAAGGTCTGGGAACGCGGCGCTGGCCCGACCCTGGCCTGTGGCACGGGTGCATGCGCCACCCTGGTGGTCTGCCACCGCCTCGGCTTGTGCGAGGGCGCCGCCCGTCTCGACCTGCCAGGTGGGGCGCTCCTGGTGGCCTGGGATCACGACTCCGGGCATCTCTTCATGACAGGCCCCGCCGAGGCGGTGTTTGACGCTGTGATTGCCCCTCGGCTGTGGGAGACGAAGGCGATGTCGCTGCAGGCAGAGCCCACCGTGCCGAAAGTGCCTGCCACGCCGATGCCTCCAGAGCTGCAGGCAGAGCCGATGGCAGGCGAGCCGCCCGTCAACTGTGCTCAGGCTTGCGTGAATGGCTGCATCCGGCCGGACGCCTGCGCCTCCAGCGAGGCCCAGGCGCGGGTGGCGGCTCTGCTCGCGTCCAGCTCCCTCGATGATCTGGTCGCCCTGGCCACGAACTCCCTGGAGTCGCGCACCCGCGCCCGGTTCGAGCGCCAGGGGGGCCTGGAACTCTGAATGGCTTCGTCGGTTCGGGCTGTCTACCTGGATGCCTCTGCGACCACGCCACCGGCCGGCGCCGTGCTGGAGGCCATGGCAGCGGCCCAGGCCACAGCCTGGGCCAACCCATCCAGCCTGCATGGCTACGGACTGGCCGCAGCCGAACTGCTGGAGCGCTCCCGCTGGCGTACGGCCGAGCTGCTCGGCTGCCGGCCGCAGGAGCTCATCTACACATCAGGTGGCACCGAGTCGATCCATCTGGCCCTGCTCGGGGTCGCGGCAACGCTTCCCAGAGGCCGCCTGCTGATCTCCAGCATTGAGCATCCGGCCACCGAGGCGGCGGCGACGCAACTGGCGCGGCAGGGCTGGCAGGTGGAACGCCTGCCTGTGAACAGGCAGGGCCTGCTCGATCCCGCCGTACTGGCAGACGCTCTGGTCACGCCGACCCAGCTGGTGTCGTTGATCTGGGGCCAGAGCGAAGTGGGAACCCTGCAGCCGATCGCGTTGCTTGGCCAGGTCTGCAGACGGGCAGGGGTGCTGCTGCATGTCGATGCCGTGCAGGTGGTCGGTCAGCGGCCCCTGGATTTCGCTGCCTTGCCGGTGGATCTGCTCAGCCTGGCGGCCCATAAGGTCCAGGGTCCGCGCGGCATCGGTGCCCTGCTGGTGCGCCACGGCCTATCGCTGCAACCACTTCTGGCTGGCGGCGGTCAGGAGTGGGGGCTGCGGGCAGGGACCGAGCCCGTCGCCTTGGCAGCAGGACTGGCCAGAGCACTGGAACTGAGGCAGGAGAATCGCCAGCAACGTGCCGATACCGAGGCCTTGCGCGACGGGTTGCTGCAGGTGCTGCTGACATTGCCGGGGCTCCAGCTGAGCGGCACCGATCCCCTTGCTCATCCGGAAACCCGTCTGCCGCACCACATCAGCCTGCTGGTCGGCGACCAGGCCAGCCAGCTGCTCTCCGGTCGTGATCTGGTGCGAGAGCTCTGGCAGGAGGGGTATGCCGTGAGCAGTGGATCCGCTTGCCGCAGCAGCGGCTCAAGCGCCAGTGCGGTGCTGCTGGCCCTCGGCTGCAGCGAGGCTGAGGCCGCCAGCGGATTGCGGATCAGCCTCGGACCCTGGCTGAGCGCCGCTGACGTCGCCGGCTTCCCGAACGCTCTGGAACGGGTTCGACAACGCCTCAGTCCGAACCCGTAAGGTCCCCACGAGAGGGATCCATGCCGATGCTGCCTGCTGACCTGCGCTCCGCCGAAGCCCAGGCGCTTGCGGCCGTTCTGGCTGCTCTGCCGAGAGCGTCGCGTGGCCGCTGGACCGTGGAGTGGCGATTTGAGGGGCTGCGGATCCTGCCGGTGGCGCTGCGCCTAGCGGAGGCCCTGATCAGTGCCGGGCAGCAGCCCCGCCTGCTGTTTGCCGATGCGGGTGCCGCTGCCCTGGCCCGCCGCGATGCCGCGGCGCTGGCAGAGCGGATTGATGACCTGCGCAGCCAGTTGCGGCGTCAGCAGGCCATCGGCGCTGCCACCGACTCTGATGTTGCTTCGGAGGTGGAGACCGAGTCTTCGGCGCTTGAACTGCTGCTGGCGGTGGCACCGGCCCAGCCCGAGTACCTGGAGTTTGAACAGATGTGCCAGGCCCATCCGGGCACGGTGGTGATCCTCAACGGCAGCCTCGAGGATGCGGCGGTGGGGATCGGCAGTGTGGCCCGCCAGCGTCGCCGTGGATTTCTGGCCGAATGGCAGCCCGCCTACGCCCTCCAGCCCCTGGAGGAACGGGCCCTTCGGTTTGCTTACCCAGGCCCCTGGGAGCTGTATCGCCGCGATCCCGATGGCTACAGGCTGGCGGCGCGGTTCGACGAGAAGCCTGATCTGGAGGCGCAGCTCGCTGTACTGGCCAGCGACCGGGGCTCGGGGGTGGCAGCTGGCCTGCGCAGCCTTGACGCCTTCATCGAAGGGCTGCGCAACTGAGCGGGTGGGCCAGCCTTAGCCCTGGCCGGCAACCGTCGATCTCCGTACAGTGCGTCGACCTTCTGATCGATGCCCGCCGTGCCTGACCAGGATCGAAACCGCCGCTGGAGTGTGCTGGATCTGGCCGCCGGCGCCGCTGTCGTGGCTGCCGTCTTCGGTGTGATCTGGAGTCCGAAGCTTTCAGGCGCAGTCGCCAGGGCCACCGGCGCAACGGTGCCGGTGCGCGTGCTGGTGGACGTGCGTGGCGTGCCCGTGCAGAACCCGAAGGCGCTGCTGGAGGCAGCGCGCCAGGAGGGCAAGCTCTCGATCGTGATCCGCAACCAACCCCACGGCACCGTCAGGATCACGTCGATCGAGCCGTTGCAGCGCCGTCTTGCAGCCGTGCAACCGGACGGCCGGGTCGTGACCGCGCCCGATCCAAACAAAGAGTTCTTCAGCACCCTTGACGCCCGCTTTCAGCTGGAAGGCCAGGGCCGCAAGGTTGACGGCGGCATCGTGTTCGGCAACCAGAACCTGAAAGTGGGTGCCCCAGTCGAGATCGAGGGTGCCGGCTTCCGCGTCGGCGGCAGCGTCACCGGCATCCAGCTGATGAAGGGTTGAAGCCATGGCTGTTGCCCCATTCCGTCATCACAGCACCGCCATCCCGACCGCCATCCTGATCAGCAGGCGGCCCTTGGCCACGCTTGCTCCGGGGTTGCTGCTGCTGCTCGGTCAGTCCGCCCTGGCGCTCACCCCCGAGCAGGCCCAGCAGCTGGCTTCCCCGCTCACCCGCCCAGCCATCCCGCCGCTGCAACCGGGCCGGGAGCCGCCGGTACCCTTGGCCAGCCTGCCGGCTCCACCCGAGGCCGTCGCCCTGCCCAGGCTGCAGAGTCAGGTGAGCTGCCCGGCTCTTCAACAGCAGCTGCTGGCCAGTCTTGGTGGAGCACCATCTGTCTGGAGCGTCAGCGTTGCCGATGCCCAGGGGCGCCTGCTTGCCGATGTGAACGGCCTCCAGCCGCGCCTGCCGGCATCGAATCAGAAACTGGTGAGCACAGCGTTCGCCCTGGATCGCCTCGGCCCTGATTACCGCCTCACCACCCGCCTCTGGCGTCTGCCTGATGGTGGCTATCGCCTTACGGGTGAAGGTGACCCCGACCTGGCCTTGCCCCAGCTGCAACGCTTCGCGGCGCTTGCCCTTCGATCGGATGCCAGCACGGGCCTGACAAGCACGGTCGTG
This sequence comes from Prochlorococcaceae cyanobacterium, assembly GCA_040399265.1. Lineage (GTDB taxonomy): Bacteria > Cyanobacteriota > Cyanobacteriia > PCC-6307 > Cyanobiaceae > NIES-981. The sequence goes on along the minus strand of JBBASO010000005.1, from coordinate 39,719 downwards.
CGCTTTGAGCTCGCTGAGGAGCCGCGCCAGCAATGGTGGCCCACGGGCTGGAATCCTGCAGACCGCACCTATGCCTACGGAGCGCCGATCACCCGTCTGGCGATCACCAGCAACGCCATTGAGGATGCAGTGATGAACCCGCCCTCACGCCTGCAGGCCCTGCTGCAGCGTGCTGTCGGTCAGGCGGGCGGTTCGGCGCAGCTGGCGGTGGTGTCTTCGCGCAATCCACTGCCGGGTGGTGCGGAAATGCTGCATGAGGAGCGCTCCGCTCCGATGCATAACCTGCTAAGCCTTGCGAACAGCGACAGCCACAACTTCACCGCCGAGGTGCTGATGCGCCAGGCAGCCGGCAGCTGGGATCAGGTGGAAGCCCAGCGGCTCACCACCCAGTGGCTGTTCAGCCAGGAACTGCCCGTTCAGGGGGTGCGTATTGCCGATGGCAGCGGACTCGACCGGTCGAATCGCCTCACCAGCCGTTTCCTGGCGGCGTTGCTGATGCGGATGGATCAACATCCCTACGGTCGCAATTACCTCGCCTCGATGGCGGTGGCCGGCCAACGGGGCACCCTGCGCAATTTGTACAACGGCAGCAGCCTCCAGGGGCGCTTCTACGGCAAGACCGGCACCTTGACCGGTGTTCGTTCGATCAGCGGAGTGCTGGTCACCGCTGCAGGCCCTCGTTACGTCAGTGCGATCTCCAATGGTGCATCAAATCCCAACACGGTGATCGGCCAGGTGCTCCGCACGGTGCAGAACACCCAGCTCTGTCAACCCTGATCAGCCCGCCAGGCGGCGCAGCGTATCCGAAACGCGCCGCCGCTTGCCGGCTGAGCCACCGGGTGCAGCACCACGCACTCCGTTCTGAGCAGGTGGGGTATCGCCTTTGGGCTGACCTTCCGGCATCTGCAGCCGCACCAGTTCGCGGCGCCCGGCGGCAACCACCTGACCCAGCTCTTTCACCCGGCCCTCCAGTTCACCAAGCACCTGTTCGGCATAGCGGTTGGCCCCTTCGCTGATGCCGGCGGCTTCCTGGCGGCTGCGTGCCACGAGCTGGTCGCACTGCTGTTGGGTCTGCTGGCGGAACTGCAGGGCATCACTGTGCAGACGCTCCGCTTCTGCCTGACTCTCCCGCTGCACACGCAAACCCTCCTGCCGGATCTGCTCCAGCTCGGCCATCGCCTGCTGGCGGTTGCGTTCGTGCTGCTCCAGCAGCTGGCGGTTCCGTTCGGAAGCCTCCTGCTCCAGCTGCTGGCGGCGGGCGGCGAATTGCTGCTCAAGCTGGGCAAGCCGGCCCTGGAGCTCCTGTTCAGCCTGGGAAGCCTGCTGACGACCCTGCAACAACAATTGCTCGCACTGCTGGCGGGCCTGTTCACGCAAGTCAGCCACCTGTCGCTCGGCTTCCTGGCGAATCGAGGCAGCATTGATCAGCTGCTCCCTTTCCCGCTGGGCGTTGGCAACGATCTCTTCCGCCTGACGGCGGGCCTGGGTGATGAACTCCTCTCGCTGGCGGATCAGCTCGCTGGCCTGGCCGATCTGTCCGGGCAGGGACTCCCTCACCGCATCCATCAGCTCAATCGCATCCTGCTCGTTGACGAGCCGGCCACCGCTGAAGGGAACGCGGGTGCCTTCCAGCAGCACCTCCTCGAGTTGATCGAGCTGATCGAGAACGGTGATGCTGGCCTCAGCCATTGCTGCTACTGCCCCGGTAGGTGTCGCCATGATTAAAAAGCCTCGCGAGGTCCTGCGCCACTCCCTGAGGTACGAGATGGCTGACATCGCCCCCGAAGCGGGCCACCTCCTTGACCACCGAGCTGCTCAGAAAGCTGTGCTGCACCGCGGTGGCCAGGAACAGAGTCTCCACGGCAGGAGCCAGGCTGTGATTGGTGTGGGCGATCTGCAGCTCAAACTCGAAGTCGCTCAGGGCACGCAGGCCCCGCAGGATGACGCCGGCGTCGCAACGGCGAGCGAAGTCGACGGTCAGCCCATCAAAACTGCCCACCTCCACATTGACCAGATGGGTTGTCGCCGAGCGGATCTGCTCGAGACGCTGCTCGAGGGGGAACGCAGGCGATTTGCTGGGGTTCTGCAGCACGGCCACTACCAGACCTTCAAACAGCCGGCTCCCCCGCTCGATCAGGTCGAGATGGCCGAGTGTCAGCGGGTCGAAGCTGCCGGGGTAGAGCGCTCGCATCCCAGCAGCCTATGGGGGCTGGGGGCGGTTCCTAGAGTTTGAAGCCAGTCCCTGGTCTCTGATGGCACCGAACACCCCTCTGAACACTGACGCCAAGAAGATCCTGCTGCGCAAAATTCCCCACGGTGTGTTCATCTGCGGCGTGGCCGAAGGTGAGGAGGTGAACGGTTTCACCGCCAGCTGGGTGACCCAGGGCAGCTTTGAACCACCGCTGTTGGTGATGGCGGTGCGGGGTGACAGCACCAGCAACGCCATGATCCAGCGCACCGGCAAGTTCAGCCTCAACGTGCTCAAGGCCGACCAGAAGGACCTGGCCGCCGTATTCTTCAAGCCCCAGAAGGGAGTGGGCGGCCGCTTCGACGCCGCCCCATTCAGCCTCGGTGCCCTCGGCCTGCCGATCCTCAACGATGCCGTGGGCGCCGTGGAGTGCGAGCTGGTGGGCCAGGTGGCCCATGGCGATCACACCGTGTTCGTTGGCGAGGTGAAGACCGCCACCCTGCTGGCGGACGGGCCGGCCCTGGAGCTGGCCAGCACCGGCTGGCAGTACGGCGGTTGACGCCCCGGCTCCATCTGATCGGCCTGCGCACGGCATGAGCGCTCTGCCCCTTCTGCAGCAACCGGATCGGCTCAAGGCGCGCCTGAAGGAGGTGCCCTCCGAGCCGGGCTGTTATTTGATGCGCGACGCCGAGGACCGCATCCTCTACATCGGCAAGGCAAAGGTGCTGCGCAACCGTGTGCGCAGCTACTTCCAGAGCGGCAGCGGTCACGGCCACAGCCCGCGCATCCGGCTGATGGTGCGGCAGGTGGTGGAGATCGAGTTCATCGTTACTGACAGCGAGGCCGAAGCCCTGGCGCTCGAAGCCAACCTGATCAAGCAGAACCAGCCGCACTTCAACGTGCTGCTCAAGGACGACAAAAAGTATCCCTATCTCTGCATCACCTGGAGCGAACCCTATCCCCGCATCTTCATCACCCGCCGCCGTCGTTTCCGCTCGCCCCTGGATCGCTTCTACGGGCCTTACGTGGATGTTGGGCTGCTGCGTCGCACCCTGGCGCTGGTGAAACGGGTGTTCCCCCTGCGCCAGCGTCCCCAGCCGCTCTACAAGGAACGCACCTGCCTCAACTACGACATCGGCCGCTGCCCGGGGGTCTGCCAGGAGAAGATCAGTCCAGACGACTACCACCGCACCCTGGGCCAGGTGGCGATGGTGTTTCAGGGCCGCAACGAGGAGCTGCTGGAGCTGCTGCAAGAGCAGATGGCGCGCTACGCCGAGCGGCTCGATTTCGAGAGCGCAGCCCGGGTGCGCGATCAGCTGCAGGGCCTCGACACCCTCACGGCCGATCAGAAAATGAGCATCGGCGATAGTTCCGTGAGCCGGGATGTGATCGCCCTGGCGGCCGATGACCGGGTGGCGGCAGTGCAGCTCTTCCAGATGCGGGCCGGCAAGTTGGTCGGGCGGCTGGGCTACACCGCCGATGCCCTGCACACACCGGCGCTGCCGGAGCACGAGAGCGGTGAGCGGCCCCCATCCCCGGAGCGTCGCGCAGCCTTGGGCCGCATCCTCCAGACAGTGATCGAGGAGCACTACAGCCAGGTGGAAGGCGTAGAGATCCCACCAGAACTGCTGGTGCAGCATCCCCTGCCCCAGCAGCCCCTGATCGAGTCCTGGCTGGGGGAACTTCGCGGTCGCAAGGTGAAGCTGGCGGTGCCCCAGCGTCAGCAGAAGGCGGATCTGATCGAACTGGTGGTGCGCAACGCCAGCTACGAGCTGCAGCGGGCCCAGCGGGCGAGTGAGCAGAACCTGCTGGCCACAGAGGACCTAGCCCAGCTGCTCGATCTGCTGGCGGCGCCAAGACGGATCGAGGGGTACGACATCAGCCACATCCAGGGCAGCGATGCGGTGGCTTCTCAGGTGGTGTTCATCGATGGGCTGCCGGCCAGGCAGCACTACCGCAGATACAAAATTCGCAGTGCGGCTGTGCGCGCCGGTCACTCCGACGACTTCATGAGCATGGCGGAGGTGATCCGCCGGCGCTTCCGCCGCTGGGCCCAGGCCAAGGCCGAGGGGACGGACCTGAGCGAGTTGCGCCGCGCCGCCGGCACTGCTTTGCATACCGCCGGCATGAACGACTGGCCTGATGTGGTGATGATCGATGGGGGCAAGGGCCAGCTTTCAGCCGTGATGGAGGCGCTGCGGGAGCTCAACCTGCATGAGGACCTGGTGGTCTGCTCCCTGGCAAAGCAGAAGGAGGAGGTGTTCGTGCCCGGTGCGAAGCAGCCACTGGACAGCGAACCCGACCAGCTGGGGGTGCAGCTGCTGCGCCGCCTGCGCGATGAAGCCCACCGTTTTGCCGTGAGCTTCCATCGTCAGCAGCGGGGTGAGCGCATGACCCGCTCCCGCCTCTCCGACATCCCCGGGCTGGGTCCGAAGCGAATCAGAGATCTGCTGGCCCACTTCCGCTCGATCGATGCGATCCAGCTGGCCAGCGTTGAGAGCCTGGCCGCAGCGCCCGGCATGGGTCCGGCCCTGGCGCGGCAGGTATGGGAGTACTTCCATCCCATCGAGAGCGATTCAAAAGACCGTCAGCCAAGCGAGGACTCAGACGGTGATGGGGATCCGGCCGATCACGATGGCGGCATTGGGGATGGCGCGTCACCTCCCCCCATGGACAATGGCGCTGTCCCGATGCCGATGGAGCTGGCCAGTTGAGGGCCCTCCTACCCACCCTGCTCTGGAGCAGCCTGGTCGTGGGCCTATTGATCACGATGCTGTTGCTGCCCCTGCCCATGTTCATGTCCATGCGCGGTCCCGCCCTGGCAGCGCCGGGCCTGTGCGTGGGCCCGGTGTGTGGCGATGAGATCACCCGCAGTGCCCAGCATCACTGGCAGCTGCGGCTGCGGGTGAACGACCAGCAGGGCCACCGCGAACGGCTGGTGGTGGACTGCCGCCATGGCGTTCTCAGCCCCCAGACCGGGCCGGTGGACCGGGGCTATGCCGCAGCCATGGCCCGGCGAGCCTGTCGGCTGGCCGGGGAGGTGTGATCCATGGCGCTTGACAGTGCCCGGCGGCCCCCCCGCCGCTGGTTGGCATGGATCATGGGTCTTGCCCTGATACTCCCTCTGCTTTCCGCCCCCCGGCTGAAGGCAGGAACGGTGGGGACATCGGCCGATCCCCTACCGATCAGCAGCGACACCCTGGCGCGTCAGTCGCCCTGGAACCGATCTGATACGTATCCCCTCGCCCTGCGACCGGCCGCGGATCGCTATAGCCCCAGCGCCGAATGGCTCGGGCGATTGATCCTGCCCAGTGCTGCCGAGGCCGCCGCCACCGCCGGCGACTGGGTGTGGATCGAACTGGAGCAGACACCCCCAGACCAGCAGGCCCTGATCGGCAGCCGCCGGCTTCTGCGCTGGGCGGACAAGCCGGAACTGAAGCGGATCGTCGACGCCGTGACCGTGGACATCCGCTTCGGCGCCAACGCCCGCAAGTTGGAGGCCGCCCACAACGTGGTGCCCGGCCGTCTCAATGGCCGCAACCGGGTGGGGCCCCTGCAGTCGCTGGCCGGTGCCCGGCCGGCGGATGACGTGACCGTGGCCCTGGAGGGCGTAAGCCTGGACTCCAGCGGCCTGCGCATCAGCCGCCCCCCCGTGCAGATCACCGGCCGCTGGCAGGGGCTGGTGCAGCTGCAGCCCACCCCGGCCGATGGCGGCAATGCGCCTGGCGACAACCTTGTGCTGGTACGCCATCTCGATCCGGCCAGCGGCCGCTTCGACGGACCAAAGGAGCGCATCCGTTTTCCCTCCCTGCCGCCCGACCGCTTCGGCCGCCAGGCCTTCAACCTCTCCGCACTGGGGGACTCGCCGCTCAACCGGCAGGGCTGGGTGATTCAGGGGGCGCCGGCAAGCGATGGCGTGTTCACCGTGCAGGCCCTGCAGCCGCGCCAGATCACGGCGCTCTCGCCCGAGCGCCAGCGGGATGGCACGGCCGCCAGCCTCAACCATCTGCGGATGGCCAACTGGAGCACTGGCCAGAGCCAACCCGGCAGCCTGCACACCACCGCCCTTGTTCCGGATGGGGCCGTTCCCCCGAGTTGGCAGGTGGGGGAGCGGGCCCTGCTGATCCACCTGTTCGGCGGCATCGGTGGCACCCAGGCCGAGGCCAGCCCGCTCTGGACCACCACCGGGCACTTCGCCTTCGGTGAGGCCGAGGTGGTGCGCGAACCCGTGAGCGGCAAGCCACGGCTGGAGGTGCGCTACCACCAGATATATGCCAACAATCCCAACGGGATTGTGGCCGGCAGCCAGCACTGGAGTGCCTACGCCGGCAACCTGCAGCGAGGCTGGCTGGGCTCCCGGCCGTTCTCGGACGTCCTGGTGCCGATTGAGCCGCAGGTGCTGGACGCCCTTGCCCTCCAGGCCGAGATCCTGGCCGCCCGCTACCGCAGCGGCGACGGCGGCGGGGTGGCGATGGTCACGCCGGCCACCTCCTGCGTGCAGGATTCCAGCCAGGCGCTGTGGATTGCTATCCAGCAGCTGCGCCAGGGTCAGGCCCTGCGCGATCTCAGCGCAGACGAGCAACAACAACTGGCCAGGCTGGGCATGGCCCTCGATCGCTGGCTCACTCCCCTGGGCCGTCCCCGCCCCGACTGGCGCCACAACGCCGCCCGCAGCCTCAATGGCGGCGGCGGTGGCTTTGAGAGCAGCCAGAAGCTTGGGGATGTGCTCCTGAGCTGGAATTCGATGCTGCCCCGCCGCGCCCACGACGCCATGGCCGCGGACATCCTGCGCGCTGGCCTGCCTCTCTGGCTGATCCGCACCAACCAGATTCCCTCAGCCGCCCCAGAGCTGCTACCGGTGGCTCCCACGTCCCTGCTGGGTCACCTGCCCCTGCTTGGCACCCTGCTCAATCGCGTGCTGGCCAGCCTGTTGCCGCCCTTGCAGCCCGGCGACCTAGGCCGCAGTGTGCTTGTGCTGGCGGTGTACGGGTCCCTGGCGCTGGGCATCGGTTTGTCCACAGGCTTCCTCAGGCTGCCCTGGCACTCGCCGCCCCTCGGCCAGGCCCTGCCACGGATCGCGGGGCTGCTGGTGTTGCCATCCCTCGTGGAGGAACTGGTGTTCCGGGTGCTGGTGATTCCCCACCCGATCGAGGGCATCCCCTGGCTGCCCCAGCTGGCCTGGATCGCCCTCAGCCTTGGCCTGTTCGTGCTGTACCACCCCGTCGCAGGCCGGTTGTGGTACCCGCAGGGCCGGCGTCTGTTTAACGAGTCGCGCTTCCTGTGCCAGGCCACCCTGCTGGGGGTGGCCTGCTCACTGGCCTATGGATTCACCGGATCGCTCTGGCCGCCGGTGCTGATCCACTGGCTGGCGGTGGTGGTCTGGCTGGAGCTGTTCCGGGGGCGTGAGCAGCTTGATGAGGATGTTCTGGCCGCGCAATCAAACAGCGCCCGCCAGCGTCGGTCCTGATCTGCGGCGGCCGTTGTGCCTTTGGCAAGAAACTAGGGCAGAACGTCCTTGGCACTGGTGGGCTGGTTGGGAACCTGCTTGAGCTCGAACATCTCGGCATCGACAGAGAGGGCCACCAGGGTGTGGAACTGGCCCTCAACCAGATCGATCACCCCCTGCAGCACGAAAACACCCAAAGTCATCGCCCCCCCTGCTCGCGCAGGTGGCAATGGGGGAGCACGTCAGTGCCGGGCTGCAGCATGTTGAGGAAGCTCTGCACCGGATCACTCTCCTGGTGCAGGTTGAGGTTCCAGCGCGGCCAACGCGGCTCCCGGGCCTGCAGGGCCACGGCAACGAACGGGGCCTGATCAATCTGCTTCAGCAGGCGCTGGGGCTCGGGCAGCTCCAGAGGATCGGTGTGCTCTTCGCCCTTGGCCGCTGCGGTCTCCACAGGGGTTAGGCAGGGGGTTAGGCAGGGGGACCGCCAGGGATGGAGGATCTGGCGTCCCGCTGACCTATGACCATATGCAAACGCAGGCCATCGGTTGTGCCGAAGGAATCAAAACTAATCGGTTACATGAATGTTTCCCACCAGACCTGCTCCGATCAGCCCTGACTCAATTCGCCTCAGCCAGCCCTCCAGCCCGGTCTCCGATGCCGCACCTTCGCCTCCACGCCCAGACTTACTGCTTGTTTGTGGCCGCTTTGGCCCCCGTTCTGCTGGCGCCGGTGCTGGCCACTGCTGGGCATGCGGCCGGCCCGCAGCAGGCAGTGGCGGCAGTAGCGGCAGTGGCAACCGCAACCGTGGCAGGACGAATCAAGGCAGCCGCAGCCTCGGCGGAAGTAACCAGAGCAATCGCCCGCGGAGCGGCGGCGGAAACTCCGGCTTTCGTAATGCTTCCCCGGGCATGACCCGCGGGTCGCGGCAACCCCAGGGCGGCTGGACGAGCAACAGCCGCGGGCGGGGAACCCCAGCCATTAGCGGAGGTGGCCGGGACGCAGATGGCCGCCGCCGGGATCGCAATCTGACGGCGGAGCGCAATCGGCTGGCGGATCGCAGTCCCTCAGGCGATCGGGGCCGTCAGGATCGCCTCGACCAGCGGCGCGACCGGCGGGACGACCGCCTCGATCAGCGGCGTGATCGCCGGGACGACCGACTCGACCTGCGCCTGGACCGGGCCAATGATCGCCGGGATGACCGTTGGCGCAGCACCCGCCGGCGATGGGATCGCTGGGATCGGTGGTATGGCTATCCCGGCTGGGCCCGCCCCGGCTGGGGAGCGGCCCGGCCCTGGCCGGTGGGCTGGTACGGGGGCTGGTGGGGGCCAAACGCGGCAGCCTGGGGGATCACCACCCTGGCGACGGCGGCCATCATCAACGCGGCCGTCGACAACGCGCTGGCCCGCAACACCACCTACATCGTGGTACCGAACAGCAGCTATCTGCTTCTTTACGGCACGGTGCGGCCGGTCGGCAGCCGCTCCACCACCTTCGCAGTCGTGTCCGATGGGTACGAGGTCGACCTCACCGCCGACTGTGAGCAAGGCACCCTCGACGGCTTTGTCCCTGAGAACAGGGCCGAAGCAGAACTGCTGAATGCTGCCTGTCAGGTGGCCTTCGGTTCTGTCTGAGGCGGCTGCAGGTCGGCCCGGCCCCCGCGCTCAACCAGGCTGGGGGCTGTCGTGTGGCACCCATTTCATGCAAGGGATCTGGATCCTCGGCGACCAGCTCAGCCCCGAACATCCCGCCCTGACGGCAATGGAGGATGAGCATGGGCGGCGCGGGTCCCGATCTCGCTGCCGGGTGCTGCTGATTGAGAGCAGCTCGGTGCTGGCCTGGCGCCACTATCACCGGCAGAAACTGGTGCTCGTGTGGAGTGCCATGCGCCACTTCGCCGCCGAGCTGCACTCCGCCGGCTGGACGGTGGATTACCTGGAGTCCGACACGTTTGAGGCAGGGCTTGACGACTGGATTGCCCAGCACGGAATAACCGTACTCGAAGTGATGGAGCCGGCCGAGCGGCCATTCCGCCAGGCGATCGAGCGCCTCACCCTGTCGATCCCACTGCACTGGCAACCCTCCAACGCCTTCCTCTGGAGACGGGAGGCGTTCGCCGCCTGGGCGCGGCCCTACCGGCAGCTGCGCCTGGAACTGTTCTACCGGGAAAGCCGCAGGCGGTTCGGGGTGTTGATGGATCCGGCAGCCGAGCCACCCGGCTCCCAACCCCTGGGCGGCCAGTGGAACTTCGACCAGGCCAATCGCAAGGCACCCCCGAAGGGACTGGCCGGGCCCGCGCCGCTGTGGTTTGAACCCGATGCCATCACCCATGCCGTGATCGCCAAGGTGGAGCGGCTCCATGCAGATCTGGAGGACAGGGGCGAACCCGGCCTTCCCGGCCGCAGCGCACCCTTCAGCTGGGCCGTGACCCGCCAGCAGGCTCTGGCGGTGCTGGAGCACTTCATCGCTACCCGTCTCGATGGCTTCGGCCCCTATCAGGACGCCATGGTGAGCGGCCAGCCCAGCCTCTGGCATGCCCTGCTCTCGCCCTATCTCAACCTGGGGTTGCTGGGCCCTCTGGAGGTGATTCGTCGCCTGGAGCAGGCAGGCCTGGAGCAAGGCACGCCGGTGGCGTCCCTTGAGGGGGTGATCCGCCAGATTCTCGGCTGGCGCGAATACACCCACGGCCTCTACTGGTGGTTCGGGTCGGACTACCCCCGGCACAACCATTTCGGCGCCGTTCGGCCCTTGCCCGTCTGGCTGGAGCAACTGGGCGGCAGCGGCATGGCCTGCATGGACACTGTGCTGGGAGAGCTTGCCGACACCGGCTATGCCCACCACATCCAGCGACTGATGGTGCTGGCCAACTACGGCCTGATCGCCGGCCTCGATCCCCAGGCCTTCACCGCCTGGTTCCACCGCATGTTCATCGACGGCTACGACTGGGTGATGCAGACCAACGTGCTCGGCATGGGTCTGTTTGCCGATGGCGGCCAGCTGGCCAGCAAGCCTTATGCGGCCAGTGGCAACTACATCAACCGGATGAGCACGTACTGCAAGGGCTGCCGCTACGACGTGAAGCAACGCAGCGGGCCCCAGGCCTGCCCGTTCAATGCCCTCTACTGGGATTTTCTGGCCCGCCACCAGGACAACCTGGCCCACAACCCCCGCATGGCTCTGATGATCCGCCAGTTGCAGAAGGTGCCGGCTGATGCGCTGGTGGAGATCAGGGCCACGGCCAAGGCGATCCTGGGGTAGACAGGCGCCAGCTGGTGCTGGCTGTGGCCATTCCGATCCTGCAGGGCTCTCACGGGGATCCCCCCCGGACGCGCCGGCACGATTACGTGCTGGTGGTGCTGCAGTTGTTCTGGCGCATGCGGCTCGACCTCCTGGTTTACGGGCTGGTGGCAACCGCGGTGCTGCTGCGAGGCCAGCAGGCGATCGGTTGGACGCTCACACCGATGGGGATCTCGGTGCTGGGGATCGCCGTGTCGATCTTCATCGCCTTTCGCAACACCCAGGCGATCAACCGTTGGTGGGAAGCGCGCACCCTATGGGGCGCGATGGTGAACCACAGCCGCAAGTGGCGGGACGCTCTGATCGCCTTGCTCGATCCCCAGCAGCTGGCCAGTGCCCGGGGACGCGTATTGGTGGAGTATCAGGTCGCGCAGGTGTGGCTGCTCAACTTCGAGTTGCGCAATTTCTGGCGCGCCGACCTGCGCCGCGGTGTGGATGGTCTGCTGACAGACCTGAGCCTGCCTCCGACCACCAGCCTGCAGGAGCTCTGCCGGCAGCGGGCCAGGGCGATTCAGCACCTGCATGCAGAAGGGTGGATCGATGGCTGGGGGCGTCAGCAACTGGTCGACATCTCCCTGCTCTGCCTCGACAGCCTCGGCGGCCTGCAGCGGATCCGCAACACGCCGATCCCCGCGTCATATGACGTGTTCGTGCGATTGATCACCTGGCTCTACGGCCTGCAGCTGCTGCTGGAATTTCATCGCTCCGGCTACCCCTGGATCGGCCTGGGTCTGTTCCTCGGCTTTCTGACGGCGGAACGGATCGGTTCCTACGTGGAGGGACCCTTTGACCGGGACGGCAGCAGCTTTTCTCTGCCGCTGAACAGCATCTGCAGCACGATCACGGCCGATCTGATGGAACGGCCTCTCGATTTCGGCTCCTTTGAGGCCAGCTTCGATCCCACCCGCTGGGATTGATCAGACAGGCCTGCCGGGTCCGCTGGTCGATCAACGCCGGCCGAGGAGTTCCTCCCAGCTCGGAGGATTGATCGGAGCCGGTCGCTGGGGTGTGGGTCTGGAGGTTGCTGTTCTGGTTTGAGAAATGAAGTTGTTCATGGTCGTGAATCGGTAGGTATCGGCGACGGGTGCGCTCCAGAGCCGACGGCTTCGGCGTGGCTGTTGAAGTGACTGGGAGTGCAGGAAGAAACCAGCTGTGGGCTGGAAACCCGGTGTGGGGCGGAAACCCGGTGTGACTGTTCTGGCAGGCCTGAGCCATCTCCGTTGGGAGGAGCTGCTCTTGTTTCGGCTGCAGAGGCTGCTGCGCTTGCTAGGGCTGCTGCGGTTCCTGCATGGGCTCAGATCAGCTTTGCCCCGGATCGATGTTGGACGTTGTATCGACGCTCACCAAGGATGTAGCCGGGTTCAAACGGCCGACGTGGTACTGCCTGGCGGAATGACGTTGCCATCGTCATCCGCTCACCCGCTTGGCCTTCATCAAAGCACAGAACGCCTGGAACAACCTGGGCAGCCCTTGCCCGCCAGGAACGCCGCAGCCCAGGGGTTTATGCGTGTGGCCACCTATGCGGATTCAGTATGGGTTAGCCTGGAGAAGACCGCTGTTCCTCGCCTCTCGCTCGAATGACCATGCTTGAACGCATTCCCAGCGTCACGTTCCACACCCGGGTGCGGGACGAAGCGCTGCCCGGCCCCAACCCCTTCCGCTGGCAAGACCTCAGCAGCGACGAGATCTTCAAGGGCCGCAGGGTGGTGCTGTTCGCCCTGCCCGGTGCCTTCACCCCCACCTGTTCCTCCAACCACCTGCCGCGCTACGAGGAGCTCCATGAGGAGTTCCGCGCCCACGGTGTCGATCAGATCATCTGCCTGTCGGTGAACGACGCCTTCGTGATGTTCCAGTGGGGCAAGGCGATCGGTGCGAACCACGTGTTCCTGCTTCCCGATGGCAATGGCGAGTTCACCCGCAAAATGGGGATGCTGGTCGACAAGTCGAATCTGGGCTTTGGCATGCGCTCCTGGCGCTACTCGATGCTGGTGGACGACGGCCGGATCGAGAAAATTTTCAGTGAACCCGACTTCGACGACAACTGTCCGATCGACCCCTTCGAGGTGTCTGATGCCGACACGATGCTGGCCTACCTGAAGGGCACCGAACCCGCAGGCGTGACCGCCCCGCGCCGGGAGTTCGAGGGCTGATCCAGCCACCGGCTGCCCAGACCATCGCTGCCGAGGCGAAGCTGGTCCTCTGAGGGCCAGCCAACCTCTGCCCAGTCTCCCGTTCCTCCCGCGCCGCTCTCCCATGGCTGACTGCTTCGACCTGATCGTGCTCGGCGCCGGCTCCGGCGGCCTGGCCGCCGCCAAGCGCGCCGCCTCCTACGGCGCCAGGGTGGCGATCGTGGAAGGCGACCGGGTGGGCGGTACCTGCGTGATCCGTGGCTGCGTGCCCAAGAAGCTGCTGGTGTACGGCTCGGCCTACCGCCACCTCATCGAGGCCGCCCCCAGCAACGGCTGGGACCTGGGCGAGGTGCGCCGCGACCCGGCACGGCTGCTGGCCAACGTGAGGGCCGAGGTCGACCGTCTCAACACCCTGCACGTCGGGCTGCTCAAGAAGGCAAGCGTGGAGCTGGTGAGCGGCTGGGGCCGCCTGCAGGCGCCCAAGGAGGTGATGGTGCGGGCCGGCGATGGCAGCGAGCGGCTGGTGAAGGCCGAGCGCATCCTGATTGCGGTGGGAGGCCGGCCCCATCGGCCGGCGATCCCCGGAGCTGAATTGGGCTGGGTGAGCGACGACATGTTTCTTCTGGAGAACCTGCCGGAGGCCGTGGTGGTGGTGGGCGCCGGCTTCATCGCCTGCGAATTCGCCTGCATCCTCAACGGGCTGGGGGTGAAGGTGATCCAGCTGGTGCGAGGCGATCACCTGCTGCGCGGCTTCGATCGCGAGGCCAGCGATGCAGTGGCCGAGGCCATGGAGGCCGATGGCATTGAGATCCGATTCGCCCACTCCCCTGCCGCCATTGGCGGCAGCCCAGGCAAGCTCACCCTCACCACCCAGAGCGGGGAACAGCTGGCCTGCGGTGGCGTGTTGCTGGCCACCGGCCGCCGCCCCTTCCTCGATGGTCTCAACCTGGAGGCCGCCGGCGTGGCCGTGGAGGGCCACCGCATCCCGGTGGACGCCGATCAGCGCACGAATGTGCCCGGCATCTATGCGGTGGGCGACGTGACCGATCGGGTGAATCTCACCCCCGTGGCGGTGGACGAGGGGCGTGCCTTTGCCGACACGGTGTACGGCAACCGGCCGCGCCAGGTGGATCACGACCTGATCGCCAGTGCGGTGTTCAGCCAGCCGGAGCTCTCCGGCGTGGGCCTCACCGAGGAGCAGGCGGTGGAGCGCCATGGTCAGGATGCGATCCAGGTGCACCGGGCCCGCTTCCGGCCGATGAGCCAGGCCCTGCCCGCCAGCGGCCCGCGGGTGCTGCTCAAGCTGATCGTGGAGCGCGCCACCGGCAAGGTGCTGGGCTGCCACATGGTGGGGGAGCACGCCGCCGAGATCATCCAGATGGCGGCGATCGCCATCGGCATGGGCGCCACCAAGGCCGACTTCGACCGCACCATGGCCCTGCACCCCTCGGTGGCCGAGGAATTCGTGACGATGCCCAATTGATCACCAACTGAGCACAAGCACTCAATCGACCAATTCGGTGGCCAAGGGCACGGAATCACACCCCAGCGGTTGTTTGAACTACTACCAACCGTGTTCGTCACGATGTCCACCGGAGCCATTGAGAAGCTGGTCATGGCCGACAGCGGCACCACCAGCGCCAGTGCAGATGCCGCCATGGCCGCTCCCGAGGCCTTTCTGGCCATCGCCCTGGCCGCAGTGTCGTGGGATGGGGTGCTCAGCCCCGCTGGCACCCGGGCCCTGCGCCACGCCATCGACTACCGCCATCCCTTTGTGGATCAGGCCGATCAGGACGTGGCCCTGATGATCGACGGGCTGCTCGGGAAGCTGCGAAGCCAGGGTGCCCAGCAGCTGATGCTGCGGGCGGCCGCGGGGCTCACCCCTGAGCTGCGGCGCACGGCCTTTGCCACCGCCGCCGAGATCATGCGCTCCGATGGGCCCCTTCAAGCCGACGAGCAGAACATCCTCAGCACCCTGGCTGCCACGCTCGAGCTGCCTGAAGCCGACAGCGAGCCGCTGCTGGCCTTGATGGAGGTCCTGCACGCGCCGGTGGCGTGAAGGCGGTCGCGGCCGCCCCCGCCTTGCGGTAGATACTGCATCAATCGCGAAAGGCGGTTGGCACTGGCCATCCTCGATGTCGACCTGCTGGCCTTCGAGCAGGGCATGCCCAGCCAACGGGCGGCGGTGGTGGATGGGGTGATGCGCAGCCTGGGCACCGGCTTCGTGATCACCCGCTGTGACTTCTCTGTTGCCCTGCTGGATGAGGCCTACGGGCTGTTGGCGACGTTCTTCGCCCTCGACGAGGCCAGCAAGCGGGCGTTCACTCGGCCTGATGCCCATGGCCAGACCGGTTACACCAGCACCTTGGTGGAAACGGCGGCCGGTGAAAGCCTGGCGGACTGGAAGGAGATGCTCAACTGGGCTGCCCCCCTGGCAGCCCACCACCCGCTGCGCCGCCGCTTTCCGCTGCTCTATCCCGAGCAGCTGCTGCCGGAGGCGGCAGTGCCGGGGATCACCGCAGTGCTCGAATGCTTTCACGCCAGCCTGGCCGACCTGCAGCGCCGCTTCCTGCGGGTGATCGCCACGGGCCTGGGGCTGCATGAGGATTTCTTCGACGCGGTTGTGCGCGACGCCCCCACGCTCAGCCGGGCGATCCACTACCCGCCGATGGCCACCGCCCCCGGCGGCGGGCACCTGTGGGCGGCGGCCCATGGCGACATCAATCTGATCACTGCCCTGCCGCGAGCCACGGCACCCGGTCTGCAGGTGTTGGTGGAGGACCGGTGGGAGGACGCGCTGGCGCCGGAGGGGCAGGTGATCATCAACAGCGGCCTGATGCTGGAGCGGCTCAGCAACGGCCGCATCCCCACCGGCTGGCACCGGGTGGTGGCTCCCGAGGGGAGCAGCGGCGCCCGGCTGAGCGTGGTGCAGTTCTGCCACCCCACCCCGAGCACCGTGCTCACCCCCCTGGCCAGCTGCATCAATGGCGAAAATCCCCAGCGCTTCGCCGCCCTGCAGGCGGCCGATGCGCTCGAAGATGTGCTGTATCGCATCAACCTGCTGCATGGCTGACGAGATGACTGATGGGTCCCAGTCCCTGGCAAACCGGCTCGACCAGGCCCTGGCACGCCTGGGGGCCAACCTGGTGATTCCGCTGGCGCTGCTGGCCGTGGCCTGGGGCCAGGAGCTGGTGGACCAGCTGGTGTTCGGCGGGCGCTGGAATCTGCCGATGCTGCCGGGGGGCTCGATTCTTGGTGTGCTCACGGCGCCCTTCAGCCACAGCGGTTTCAACCACCTGATCGGCAACAGCCTGGTGTTCCTACCGTTGTCGTGGCTGGTGCTGCTGCGTGGCCGGCGCGACTACCTGGCCGTGTGGATCGGGGTGTATGCGACAGCGATTCCGGTATGGCTGTTATGGCCGGTGGGCAGCCACGGCCTCTCCGGGGTGGTGTACGGACTGCTGGGATACCTGCTGGTGATCGGCTGGTTGGAGAGGCGTCCTCTCTCGATCCTGCTCTCGCTGGTCACGTTGGTGGCGTACGGCGGCGTGCTGCCCAGCCTGATCCCCCTGTTTTCACCGGCGGGGGTGAGCTGGATCGGCCACCTCAGTGGCTTCGGCGGCGGCGTGCTGGCGGCCCTGGCGATGTTCCGCGAATGAGCGCCCTGCAGCCTGCGCCCACCCTGATCCTGGGGGGCTTTCTGATCACGCCCGAGGCCTACGCGCCGATGGCGGCGGCGATTGAAGCCGCAACGGGCCAGCCGGTTGCGGTGGTGCCGGCCAGCCGCGGCGACTGGCTGCTCACGAGCTGGAGCCTGGGCTGGACCCGCCTGCTCGATCGCGCTCAGGCCTTGCTGCTGCCGCTAGCGGCGGCCTCGCCCACGGGCATGGTGAATCTTGTGGGGCACAGCTCCGGCGGCGTGATGCTGCGCCTGCTTCTGGGCGATGGGGCTTTCGCCGGCCGGGTGTACGGCCAGCGCAGCCTGGTGCAGAGCCTGGTCACCTTGGGCAGCCCCCACCAGGCGATCCGCGGCACGGCGTTGCGCCAGCTGGTGGACCAGCTCTATCCCGGCGCCTGTTTCAAGGAGGAGCTGCCCTACCTGGCGGTGGCCGGCGCCATCGAGCCGCAGCAGCTACGCCCCCGCGCCCGCCGGCTCACGGCCCGCTCTTACAGCGCCATCAACAACGACCCCAGCAGCCGCGGCGACGGCCTGGTGCCCCTCAGCTCCGCCCTGCTGGCCGGCGCCGAGCCCCTGGTGCTGGAGGGCGTGGGCCACGGCGGCTGGTTCGCCGAGCGCTGGTACGGCAGCGTCGAGGTGCTGCCTCGGTGGGTGCCGTGGCTGGTGGGGGCCAATGGTCTCACTGGGGGGCTGACGCCCCTAGCCGCCGCTCGCGAGCCGCTCCATCCCTAGCCTGCAGCAGTCGACCCCGATCCGAGCGTGATTGCTCTCACCTGGCCGCCAGAGGCCTATCTCTGGTTCAAGACCCTGCACATCGTCGGGGTGGTGGTGTGGTTCGCCGGGCTCTTCTACCTGGTGCGCCTGTTCATTTACCACCGCGAGGCTGCTGAGCTGGAGCCGCCTCTGCGCCAGGCCTTCGAAGACCAGTACGCCCTGATGGAGCGGCGCCTGGCCAACATCATCACCACACCCGGCATGGTGGTGGCGGTGGTGTGCGCCGTCGGGCTGCTGAGCGTGAATCCCGCCTGGCTGCAGCAGGGCTGGATGCACGCCAAACTGGCATTCGTGCTGGCTTTGCTCGCCTATCACGCCTTCTGTTACCGGCTGATGGGGCGCCTGCGCCAGGGGGCCTGCCAGTGGAGCGGCCGCCAGCTGCGCGCCCTCAACGAGTTGCCAACCCTGCTGCTCGTGATTGTGGTGATGTTGGTGGTGTTCAAGAACCAGTTCCCCACCGGCGCCGCCACCTGGTTGATCGTGGCCCTGGTGGTGTTCATGGCTGCGTCCATTCAGTTTTATGCCCGCTGGCGTCGGCTACGGGCAGAGAGCGATGCTGCAGCCGCCGCCGGCTGATCGCCAGCCACCTGCCATGGGCCGAAGACACCGCCACGATCACCCCCTCGCCGCCGTTCTGGCCTCGGTCACGCCGGCCTGCTGCCCCACCCGGCTCAACTTCCACTGCCACACCACCCTCAGCGACGGCAGTCTTCAGCCCGAGCAACTGGCCCACAAGGCCATCGCCATCGGCCTGGAACACCTGGCGGTGACCGACCACCACAGCATCGCCGGCAGCGATCGGGTGACCGCTGCCCTGGATGTCGCACGGCGACAAGGCCAGGTGGTGCCCACCCTCTGGCGAGGGGTTGAGATCAGCTGCCTGCTGGAGGGCTGCCTGGTGCACGTGCTTGCACTCGGCTTTGCTGCAGACCACTCCAGCCTCGAGCCGTACCTGCAGGGCAGCAGTGTGGTGGGAGATGGCCTTCGGGCTGATGCGGTGCTGAAGGCCGTCCGCGCGGCCGATGGCCTGGCCCTGCTGGCCCATCCCGCCCGCTATCGCCTGCCCTTCGCAACTCTGATCGCCGCGGCAGCCGAGCTCGGCTTCGATGGTGCCGAAACCTGGTACGACTATGAGATGCAGCCGCGCTGGCAGCCCACACCGTTGGTGTGCGAGGCGATCGCCCGCGATCTCCACAGCCGCGGCCTTTTGCAGAGTTGTGGTACGGATACCCATGGTCTGGAGCTCCACGGCCGCTAGGGTTCACTGACGCTTTTCCCTGTGAGCTGATGGGTCTGTTCGATCGCCTGTTCTCTTCAGGATCCGACGCCAGCAAGCCGACCGCTGGCCCGCAGGCAAGAAAGCCTGCTGAGACGAAATTTCTCGAGGCGGATGAGGCCAGCAGCCTGGGCGACGTGAACTTCATGCGGCGGTCCAACACGATCCGCCGTACCTTCCCCGGCACCGCCGACAGTCCTGGCGACAAAGAGATGGTCGCCGAGGTGGCCTCGATGGAAGCTCGACTTGAGAAGGCGACCCAGGGCTTGCCTGGCACTGAAGTGGCGGACGTCTCGATGAACCTCACCGACGGGATCCCCAAGCCGGTGAAGAAGACCTTTGCCCAGCAGATGTCCCAGGCGGAGCTTGATCAGCGCAAGAAAGGCTCAGCTCTGGGTGTGAATGTACCCATCGTCGCTGCCAGTGCCTCCAAGGAGAAGGAGGAAGCTGCCAAGGCTGCAGGCGCTTCATCCACCAGCAGCGGACTGAATGCAGCCAAACCTGGGGCCATCGATCCGTTCAAGCAGATGGTGAAGGATCTGAACGCCTGAGTTCCGGTCCGGTTCCTTCGGCTCCAGCAAGGCGCTTCAACGCTGTTCCACCAGCGATTCCGCCTCCAGCACCAGCTGTCGAAGGGCTGTCAGCTGCAGCTCTGTGGCGCCGCTCCACAGGCCTCGGTGGTGCGCTTCAAGCAGCCGTTCCGCCATGTCTCGAAGGGCCCAGGGGTTGCTGCGCTCCAGGAAGGACCGCACCCCCGGCTCCTCCAGCCAGTGCTCCGCCAGGGCGCCGTAGCTCCAGTCAGGCACCCGACCTGTGCTGGCGTCGTAAGCAAACAGGTAGTCGAGGCTGGCGGCCATCTCGAACCCTCCCTTGTAGCCGTGCTGCTGCATCCCGCTGATCCAGCGGGGATTGAGCAAACGCGAGCGCAGCACCTTGTCGAACTCCTTCTCCAGCCGATGCAGGCGCGGCCGCGCGGCACGGGAGTGGTCTGCGAACCAGGCTGCTGGTGATGCTCCCTGGAGGGTTTCGGCGGCTGCGATCAGTCCTCCCTGGAACTGGTAGTAGTCGTCGGAATCGAGCAGGTCGTGCTCCCGGTTGTCCTGGTTGTGTAGCACCACCTGCACGCTGCGCAGGCGCCGCTCCAGCCCCTCGCGGTCAGCCGCACCCTCGATGCAGCCGGCTGAGCCTGGGGCATCGCCTCCGGCGGCACCGTACCGCCAGCTGCTCCAGTTCAGGAAGGCTTCGCCCAGGTCGGCCCGCGACTCCCACTGGCCGCTGTCGATCAGACCCTGCAGGCCGGCCCCATAGGCCCCCGGCGCCGAGCCGTACACCCGTGCCGCGCTTCCCTCCCGCCGCGCCGCCGCCGCCAGGGGGTTGTCGAGCTCCGATTCATCAAGGGCCGCCACCAGTGCCGTGGCCCGGTTCACCCAGTCCACAAGCTGGGGAAAGGCATCACGGAAGAGGCCGGAGATGCGCAGGGTCACATCCACCCTCGGCCGGGCGAGCAGGGGCAGGGGAATCACCTCCAGGTCCACCAGCCGCCGGGTCGGTCCGTCCCACACCGGCCGCACCCCGAGCAATGCCAGGGCCTGGGAGATGTCCTCACCACCGTTGCGCATCGTGCTCGTACCCCACACCGACAGAGCAAGGCTGCGGAGATGGTCCCCCTCCTCCTGCAGGTGCAGCTCCAGCAGCAGTTCAGCACTTCTGCGGCCCAGATCCCAGGCGATTTCCGTCGGCAGGCCACGCAGGTCGACGGAGTAGAAGTTTCGGCCGGTGGGCAGCAGGTCGGGCCGGCCACGGGTGGGGGCGCCGGCGGGACCGGCGGCGACGCGTCGGCCCTCCAGCCCAGCCAGGAAGGCCAGTCTCTCCTGTTCGCCACAGGCCAACAGCCGTGGCAGCAGCACCGCCTGCAGATGCTCCAGCACCGGCGCCGTGTGGAGACCGATCGCCAACGCATGCTGCGTGCTGTCCGAATCAGCCGTGAGAACGTCGGCTGGATCCGGTGCCTGAGCCAACGCCAGGGCCCATTGGCAGAGGGCCAGGGCCTGCCGTTCGAGCAACTCCACCCCATCCCCCACGCACCGGGCCGGTGCGAGCGCGCCTCGATCGGCAGTGCTCAGTGGCTGTTCCTCGGGGTCGGCCCAGGGGTCAAGCTCCAGCTGCCTGTCCCGGGCCAGAGCCTGGGTGAGCCCCGGCAGCCCCGCCTGGGGCGGACGCGCCAGACACAGCAGCAGCTCCGCCAGGTCGGCCGGCTCCGGCAGCTGGCCGTAGCGGTGCAGCCCCAGCCGGATCTGGGCCTCCTTCAGCTCGCACAAGTAGCCATCGGCCGCATCAAGGCGGTCCTCCAGATCGGTCTCGGCAGCGAGGGGCAGCTCCAACTGGACGAGCCGTTGCTCCAGCTGCCGGCGCAGCAGGGCCGCCCGCTCGCCGCTGCCCATCTGGCTGGCCTCCCAGTACTCATCCAGCAGGCCCTCCAGCTCCAGCAGCGCGCCGTGCAGCCCAGCCCGACCCAGGGGCGGCGTGAGGTGGTCGAGGATCACGGCCTGAGTGCGGCGCTTCGCCTGGGACCCCTCGCCCGGGTCGTTGACGATGAATGGATAAAGGTGAGGCAGTGGGCCCAGGGCCCACTCTGGGCAGCACTGATCCGAAAGCCCCAGCCCTTTGCCAGGCAGCCACTCCAAGTTGCCGTGCTTGCCCACATGCACCACCGCTTGGGCGGCAAACACCTGGCGTAGCCAGAGGTACTGGGCCAGGTAGGCGTGGGTGGGGGGCAGGTCAGGCGAGTGATAGCTGAGGCTGGGGTCACGGTCGTAGCCCCGTTCCGGCTGGATCAGCAGGCACACATGGCCGAACCGCAGGCCACGCACCGCGAATCCGAGCCCGCCAGTCGCCAGACGCTCGAGGCCGGCATCCCTCTCCGGCGGTCCCCACACCGCCTGAAGCCGCTGACGACCTTCAGCCGGCAGCTGCTCATACCAGTCGCGGTAGACCACCAGTGGCAGATGGTCGAGGGCCGCACGGTGTCCGCTCTCCGGGTCGTTGCTGCGGCCGGCCAGGAGGGCTTCGATCAGGGCCTGGCCATCGGCTGGCAGCTCGTCACTGATGCCGTAGCCGCCCTCCCGCAACCAGTGCAGCATCGCCGCCGCCGAGGCCGGGGTGTCCAGCCCCACACCGTTCGCCAGCCGGCTGTTGCGGGTGGGGTAGTTGGCCAGCACCAGCCCGATCCGCCTCTCGCTGGCGGGGGTGCGGCGCAGGGTGATCCAATTGCCAGCCAACTTGCTCACCCAGGCCAGGCGCTCCAGATCAGGGCGATAACGCTGCAGGGCCGCCCCCAGCGACTCGCCCGCCCCCGAACACTCCTTGAAGGCAACGATGCGGGTGGTGATCCGCCCGTCAAGCTCCGGCAGGGCCACCTGGAGGGTGAGATCGGTGGGGGCCAGGCCGATGCTGCTGGCAAGCCAGCGCTGGCGGGGCTGGCTGCTGCTCAGCAACTGCAGCACCGGCACGTCGAGGGCCTCCCACAGGGGCGCCCCGAGGCCGGCCTGCTCGAACTGCACCGAGGCGAACGACGTGCAACACAGCACCGCCTGCACCCGTTCACGGGCCAGCAGCTGCTCCACCCCCCGCTGCACCGCCCCATCGCGCAGACCGCTCACCCACAAGGCGCGGGGGCACAGGCCTCGCTGGCGCAGCTGCTGAAGCAGCGCCCCCATCAGCTCGAGGTCGCCTGCCTGCCAAAGCGCTCGGTAAGCGATCACGCCGATGCGATCACCTGGCTCGTTGCGCCAGTCGTGGGGCAGGGGGTCGGCCAGGGGTTGCACCGCCGGGGCGGCGACGGCCTCCCCTCGCAGCAGGCCGCCGAGGACACGCAGCACCGCCCTGCCGTTGGCCGGGCCGCCCACCCGCAGGCAGCGGGCCAGAGCCACAGCAAGGGCAGGGTCGCCCGTGCTCAGCTCCGCCAGACCCTGCTCCTCCTCGGCGGTGCCCGCCAGCACCAGCAGCAGGCGTTCAGGCGTCGCCTGAGCCCACAGACGCAGCCGTTCCAGCCCATAGCTCCAGTGCCCCCGCCCGCCCAGCAGCCTCACCACCACCAGCCTGGCCGCCTCCACCGTGCGGGCCAGGTAGTGGTCCACCACCGCCGGATGGCCCAGTGCCGCCAGATTGAGACCGCGCAGCTCGGCCCCCAGCAGTTGCGGTTCGGCCTGGAGCAGAGGTTCGATGGTGAGCAGGTCGGTGTCAGCGCTGGTGAGCAGCAGCACCGGTGCCGGCTCCTGCTCGATGAAGGCAGCGCCGCCCTCATCTGCCGCTCCCGGAATGGCTGCCAGCCTGTGCATGCCCCCATCCTGCAGGCTGCGGTGAGAAGATCGAGGCAACTCCGGCACACTGCCACCGTCGCGCCGCCATGCACCAGTTCCTCCCCTACGCCTGGTTCGGTGGCAAGTGCGTGCCGTTCGCCGAAGCCACCCTGTCGGTGGCAACCCACGCCCTCCACTACGGCACCGGCGCCTTCGGAGGGATGCGCGCCCTGCCCAACCCAAGCGATCCGGCTGAGATCTTGCTGTTCCGAGCCGACCGCCACGCCCGCCGCCTCAGCCAGAGCGCACGGCTGCTGCTTACGGAACTGCCGGAGCAAACGATTCACGAGGCCATCGACACCTTCCTGAGGGCCAACAAACCCACCTGTCCGGTGTACCTGCGGCCATTTGTCTACACCAGCGACCTGGGGATAGCCCCCCGTCTGCACAACATCGAGACCGATTTCCTGATCTACGGTCTGGAATTGGGCGACTACCTGTCGCCCGAAGGGGTGAGCTGCCGGATCAGCTCCTGGACCCGCCAGGAGGATCGCTCCCTGCCCCTGCGGGGCAAGATCAGCGGTGCCTACATCACCAGCTCACTGGCCAAGACCGAAGCGGTGAAAAGCGGCTTCGATGAAGCCCTGCTGCTCAACAGCCGCGGCAAAGTGAGCGAGGCCAGCGGCATGAACCTGTTCATCGTGCGCGACGGGGTGCTGATCACCCCTGGCGTTGAGCAGGACATTCTCGAGGGCATCACCCGCGCCAGCGTGATCGAACTGGCCAAGGCGATGGGCATCGAGGTGATTGAGCGGGCTGTCGATAAGAGCGAACTGTTCGTGGCCGAGGAGGTGTTCCTCAGTGGTACTGCCGCCAAGGTCACGCCCGTTCGCCGGGTGGAAACCACCGAGCTGCCCACAGCTCGGCCTGTGATGGAACGGATCCGGGAGCGGCTCACAGCGATCACGGAAGGGCGCGATCCTGCTTATGAACACTGGGTGTCGCGCGTACGCATCGACGGCTGATGGTGGTGACCAGCTCTGCAATCGAACCGGGACAGCCCACCATCACGCGTATCGGTTTTCTGGAGCGCCTGCACGCTCCCGATCGACCGGTACTCGTGTTTGACGGCGCCACCGGCACCTCCCTGCAGCAGCTGGATCTCAGTGCCGACGACTTCGGTGGTGCGGCACTGGAGGGCTGCAATGAATACCTTGTGTTCACCCGACCCGACGCGGTGCAGGCGGTGCACCGGCAGTTTCTGGAGGTGGGCGCCGATGTGATCGAGACCGACACCTTCGGGGCCACCTCGCTGGTGCTGGCCGAATACGACATCGCCGATCAGGCCTTCGCCATCAACAAACGGGCCGCCGAGCTGGCCCGCGAGATGGCGGATGCCTGGTCCACCCCCCAGAAGCCGCGCTTCGTGGCGGGCTCCATGGGCCCCACCACCAAGCTGCCCACCCTGGGGCATGTCGATTTCGACACGATGAAGGCTTCGTTCGCGGAGCAGGCCGAGGGCCTGCTGGCCGGCGACGTGGATCTCTTCATCGTCGAGACCTGCCAGGACGTACTGCAGATCAAAGCGGCCCTGCAGGGCATCGAGGCGGCCTTCACCAAGACCGGTGAGCGGCGGCCGCTGATGGTGAGCATCACCATGGAAACCACCGGCACGATGCTGGTGGGCTCCGACATCGCCGCTGCCCTGGCGATCCTGGAGCCGTTCCCGATCGACGTGCTGGGCCTCAACTGCGCCACCGGGCCGGAGCAGATGAAGGAACACATCCGCTACCTGAGTGCCCACAGTCCGTTCGTGGTGAGCTGCATCCCCAACGCCGGCCTGCCGGAGAACATCGGTGGCGTGGCCCACTACCGGCTGACGCCTTTGGAGCTGAAGCTGCAGCTGCTGCACTTCGTGGAAGATCTGGGCGTGCAGGTGATCGGTGGCTGCTGCGGCACCACACCGGCCCATATCGGCGCCCTGGCGGAGCTGGCGGCGGAACTGAAGCCGGCCCCCCGGCCTGTGCGCGGTGCTGTTCAGGTGGAGACGGCAGCGGCTGCCAGCGAGCCGCCGGATCCGCGCCCCACCCTCCATACAGAGCCGGCGGCCGCCTCGATCTATGGCACCACGCCCTATCTGCAGGACAACTCCTTCCTGATCATCGGTGAACGGCTCAATGCCAGCGGCAGCAAGAAGGTGCGCGAACTGCTTGCGCAAGAAGACTGGGACGGACTGGTGGCCGTGGCCCGCAGCCAGGTGAAGGAGAACGCCCATGTGCTCGACGTCAACGTCGACTATGTGGGCCGCGATGGCGAGCGCGACATGCACGAGCTGGTGAGCCGCCTGGTCACCAATGTGAATCTGCCGCTGATGCTCGACTCCACCGAGTGGCAGAAGATGGAGGCCGGCCTGAAGGTGGCTGGCGGCAAATGTCTGCTCAACTCCACCAACTACGAAGACGGCCCGGAGCGCTTCTTCAAGGTGCTGGAACTGGCTCGCGATTACGGCGCCGGCGTGGTGATCGGCACCATCGATGAAGAGGGCATGGCCCGCACCGCCGAGAAGAAGTTCGCCATCGCCCAGCGCGCCTACCGCGACGCCCTGGAATTCGGCATTCCCGCTCGCGAGCTCTTCTACGACCCGCTGGCCCTACCGATCTCCACCGGCATCGAGGAAGACCGCCTCAATGGGGCGGCCACGGTGGAGGCGATCCGCCTGATCCGCGAGAGGCTGCCCGGCGCACACGTGATGCTTGGTGTGAGCAACGTGAGTTTCGGCCTCTCGCCCGCTGCACGCATCGTGCTGAATTCAGTGTTCCTGCACGCGTGCTGCCAGGCGGGCATGGATGCGGCGATCGTGAGCCCGGCCAAGATCCTGCCCCTGGCCAAGATCAGCGAGGAACACCAGCAGGTGTGCCTGGATCTGATCCACGACCGACGCCGCTTCGAGAGCGACGAGCCAGGTGCCATCTGCACCTACGACCCTCTCACGGTGCTCACTACCCTGTTCGAGGGGGTGAGCGCCAAGGAGGCCCGGGCATCAGGCCCAAGCCTGGCCGATCTGCCCATCGAGGAACGTCTCAAGCAGCACATCATCGACGGTGAGCGAATCGGCCTTGAAGCCGCCCTGGAAGAGGCATTGCAGATCTATCCACCGCTGCAGATCATCAACACCTTTCTTCTCAACGGCATGAAGGTAGTGGGGGAACTGTTCGGCAGCGGCCAGATGCAGCTGCCCTTCGTGCTGCAGAGCGCCGAAACGATGAAGGCCGCCGTGGCCCATCTGGAGCCCCATATGGAGAAGGTGGAGGGTGAGAGCTCGGCCAAGGGCAAATTTCTGATCGCCACGGTGAAGGGCGATGTGCACGACATCGGCAAGAACCTGGTCGACATCATCCTCACCAATAACGGCTATGAGGTGATCAATCTCGGCATCAAGCAGAGCTGCGAGGCGATCATCGAAGCCCAGCAGCAGCATCAGGCCGACTGCATCGCTATGAGCGGGCTGCTGGTGAAGTCGACCGCCTTCATGAAGGACAACCTGGAAGCCTTCAATCAGGCCGGCATTGCGGTGCCGGTGATTCTCGGCGGCGCCGCGCTCACCCCCCGGTTTGTGAACGGCGACTGCCGCGCCGCTTACCGCGGGCAGGTGATCTACGGCCGCGACGCCTTCGCCGACCTGCGCTTCATGGATGCCCTGATGGACGCCAAGGCCGCCAATGGCTGGGACGACCTGCAGGGCTTCCTCAACGGCCCACCCGAAGGACTGGGGCTGGGGGAGCGGCCCAGCGAGGAGCCGCTCCCGGACCAGTCTTGTGAAAGCAATCTCTCGGAGCTCGCAGGGGAGTCCGCCGCAGCGGCGAGTGCTCAAGCTGCTGCCGATCAAAGCCGATCCGTGGCCGTGCCCGAGCAGTCGGCACCCACGCCGCCCTTCTGGGGCAGCCAGGTGCTTACCGAGGGAGACATCGACCTCCAGGAGGTGTTCGCCTACCTGGATCGCAACGCCCTGTTCGCCGGCCAGTGGCAGCTGCGCAAAAGCCAGCAGCAGTCGCGGGCCGACTACGAAGCCATGCTGGCCGAGAAGGCTGAACCGGTGCTGCAGCACTGGATGGAACGCTGCATCCAGGAGCGGTTGCTCAGCCCTCGAGTGGCCTACGGCTATTTCCCCTGTGGCCGCAGCGGCAATGCGGTGGTGCTGTTCGATCCCACCGACCTGGCCGCCGGTGCCCCCCTGGGCCGCTTCGAGCTGCCGAGGCAGCGCTCAGGCAACCGCTACTGCATCGCCGATTTCTACCGCGACCTGGGCCAGGGACCGGATGGTGCCGCCTGCCCCACAGACGTGCTGCCGATGCAAGCGGTGACCATGGGCGAGCAGGCCTCTTCCTTCGCCCAGAAACTGTTCGCCGCCGACCAGTACAGCGATTATCTCTATTTCCACGGGCTGGCCGTGCAGATGGCCGAAGCTCTGGCGGAGTGGACCCATGCCCGCATACGCCGAGAACTGGGCTGCCCTGATCCTGCCGACATGCCCCTGCGCGACCTGCTGGCCCAGCGCTACCGCGGCAGCCGTTACTCCTTCGGCTACCCGGCCTGCCCGAACGTTGGCGACTCTCGCCAACAGCTCCACTGGCTGGGCGCAGAGCGCATCGGCCTGAGCATGGATGAAGGCGAGCAGCTCCATCCCGAACAGAGCACCACCGCGCTGGTGGCCCTGCACAGTCAGGCGCGCTACTTCAGCGCCTGACCAGGCCATTGATCCCGATGGTCAGGCCTAGCCTTGGGGGGCCCAAGACCCAGACCCCATGGCAATTGCAGGTCCCGATGGCGTGGATGCGGCGATCAAGGCCGGCCTCGATCTCGATGGCACCCCGATTCCTGCGGAGATGCTCGCCCTTTACAACGAGGTGATGGAGCTCGAGAGCCAGCGCACCCGCAGCGGCGTCAAAAAATCGATGCGCAACCGGATTGTCAAGACCGGGGCCAAGCACTTTGAACAAGCCGTGCTTGATGCCCGGCTCAGACAGGCTGGCTGGGATGGATTGAAGGACAAGGAGATCGCCTTCTTCTACGGCTGAGCAAGGCTCAGCTGCACATCTCCTCGAGCGCGTCGATCACCTCCTGCTGAAACTCTTCCAGATCGGCGGAGTCGCTCAGGTCCAGCCCTTCGCCGGCGGCGTTCTGTGAAAGCTCCTGAAAATGGAAAGCCCCTTCGCCATGGGCGAGGAACTCCATCGCCGACGGCTCACCGCTCTCCTTGTAGGCGTCGCACAGGGCCAGGAAGGCCGCGTCTTCTGTGAATTCCCAGCTCATGTGCGAGATGCGGTGAACGTCGGTGGTTGCGCTCTTCGACCTTTAATGCCTCACCCCCACGATCCGTCAACCATCTGGGCCAGGTTCTGGCCTGGATCACTCCCCTTCCACGCCTGTTGCCGATGACAGCCGCCACCCCCAGCCCTGACGCCACCTGTCCAGTCGAAGCCCTGAATGTGCTCGGCGAACCGTTGACGGTATGCGGCTGTGAGCCGCTCACCGGTTGGTATCGCGACGGGTTCTGCCACACCGGTCCGCGGGATCATGGGCAGCACACGGTCTGTTGTGTGGTCACCGAAGCGTTCCTCAACTACAGCCGCGCCCAGGGCAACGACCTCAGCACACCGGCACCCCAGTACGGCTTTGCCGGCCTGAAGCCTGGTGATCACTGGTGTGTCTGCGCACCCCGCTGGCTGGAGGCCTATGAGGACGGCATGGCCCCACCGGTGCGCCTGAACGCAACCGAGGCCAGCGCCCTGGGGGTGATTCCGCTCGAACTGCTGACCAGCCACGCAGCCTGAAGGGCTGGATCGGCAGACTCACCAGGCAATCGGCCTGCCATCCCAGGCCCAGAAGCCGCCGCTCTGCTCAGGCCCGAGCCCCTCGAGCACCGAGAGCAGCTGGCGAGCGCTCCGCTCCGGACTGAACAGCCGCTCTGCCGGCACGCCTGCCTGGAATGGGGCGGAGAGGGGTGTCGCCGTGGTGCCCGGATGCAACAGGCTCACGCAGCAGAGCGGCAGTCGCCGTCGCCATTCCAAGGCCAGGGTGCGCAGCAGCTGGTTCTGGGCGGCCTTGGCGGCGCGGTAGGCGTACCAGCCGCCGAGCTGATTATCGGCGATGCTGCCAACCCGCGCCGACAGGCTGGCGAAGTGACAGGGGAGATCACGCGGCAACAGCGGCTCCAGCGCCTGAGCAAGCAGCACCGGGCCGAAGGCGTTGACCGCAAAACTACGCTCGAGCGCCTGCCGGTTCAGGTGAGCCAGCCGTTTCTCGGGCTGAAGCCCCTGCCCGTGCAGAAGGCCGGCGGTGTTGATCACCAACCGCAGCGGTGGGCCACCCGCCAGCTCCTGGCTCAGGGCCTCCAAACTGGCATCGCTGACCAGATCGAGAGCCACTGGCAGCCAGCCACTGGCATTCGGTTGCTGCTCCGTCAAACGGCGTTGGCCGGCAAGGCGCTGCAGGCCGGGGGCGCGGAGGGCCAGCTCGTCGAGCAGGGCAGTGCCGATGCCACCTGCTCCCACCACCAGGGCCCGTCCCTGCCAGTGGCGCAAGCCGGTCGGTTGGTCCATACACAGCCAGGAGCGCCGTTTCGCGCATGATGGCAACATCAAAGGCGTGTGGTCTGGCTCCGGATGTCCCTGCGGATCGCTCTCTACGGCCGGGGTGCCTGGGGCAGCACGCTGGAGGCTCTCTGGCGCGGCCAGGGGCACCAGGTGCGCTCCTGGTCGCGCCAGGATGGGGTTGATCCTGCTCTGCTCCTGCCCCAGTGCGACCTTGCCGTGGTGGCGGTAGCCATGGCGGGTGTGGAGGCGCTGGCGGGCCGCCTGCGCCCCCACTGGCCCCAGGGCCTGCCGCTGCTGAGCTGCAGCAAGGGCATTGACCCCGACCGCCTGATCACAGCCAGTCAAATCTGGGGAGGGCCGCAGGGGTCGGTCGCCGTGCTGAGCGGTCCAAATCTGGCGACCGAACTGGCGGCGGGGCTGCCGGCAGCCAGCGTCATCGCCTGCGCCGATGCTGGGCTGGCTGAGCACCTGCAGGTGGAGCTCAGTTGCGACAACCTGCGCCTTTACACCAACGCCGATCCGATCGGCACCGAGGTTGCCGGTGCTCTCAAGAATGTGATGGCTCTGGCCGCCGGGCTCTGTGACGGCCTGGAGCTGGGCGCGAACGCCCGGGCCTCCCTGCTGACCCGGGGCCTGGTGGAGATCGGCGTTGTGCTGAAAGGCCTTGGCGGAGCGTTCAACACGCTCTACGGCCTGGCAGGGCTGGGTGATCTGCTGGCCACCGCCACGAGCCCTCTCAGCCGCAACTACCGCTGCGGGCTGTTGCTGGCCGGCGGTTGCCAACCCTCCGAGGCGATTGAGCGGATCGGGGCCACCGTTGAGGGGTTGCAGACCGCCAGAGCCGCCGTGCACCTGGCGCAGCGGGAGGGGTGGAACCTGCCGATCTGCACCCAGGTGGTGGCGGTCACCGCGGGCTCGATCACCCCCGCCGCCGCGGCAAGGCTGCTGATGGGGCGTGGCCTTCGGGCCGAGGATGGTGGGCCTTCGCCGCCGTTGGAGTGCGCTGAATGACCATGCCACTGCAGCCGCTCACCATGCCGGCGGTGCTGGTGGAAGCCTTCACCGAGACGGCCTGCGCCGGCAATGGGGCCGCCGTGGTGTTGCTGGATCGGCCCATGGGCGACCCGTCGCTGCAGGCGATCGCCCGCAGTCTCAACCAATCCGAAACGGCCTTTCTGCTGTTCAGCCAGGGGCAATGGCTGCTGCGCTGGTTCACACCCAGCTGTGAGGTGCCGCTCTGCGGGCACGCCACCCTGGCCGCCTGCCTGGCCCTGGGGCAATGGCAGCGGCTGGATGCCGGCTGCTCGACCACGCTCCACAGCCGCAGCGGCCCGCTGACGGTGCGACTCGCGTCAGGTTGCCAGGCCGAACGGGCCGGTCAGGCCTCGATTGTGTTGCCCAGCAGCGGCATGAGCTCCGCGCCGGTCTCCGACGAACTGCAGCGCTATCTGGAACGCAGCCTCGCCAGCCAGGCGGAGGGCTACTGGCATTCCCCGCTGGGGTACTCGGTGGTGCTGCTGCCGGCGGAGGCCCCGCTGGCAGCAGCGGATCTTGCGGCTGAGCCCCTGCCACGATCCGAGGCGGCGGGACTTGTGCTGATGCAATACCTCAGCGCATCCGCGGCGATCCAGGTGCTGGGTGAACCCTGCCGTTACCAGCTGCGCTTCCTGGCACCAGGCCTGGGCATTCCTGAGGATCCTGTCACCGGCTCGGCCCATGCCCTCGTGGCCCCGTGGTGGATGGAGCGGCTGGCCTGCGAGCGCCTCGGGGGCTGGCAGTGCTCGCACCGGCCTGGGGGGATGGTCAGTGCGGTGCATTCTTCCGGCATGATCCGCCTCGAAGGAGCTGGACATCTTCTGTGGGACGGAACATTGCGACTCGGCTCATCCGACGGCTGCGACCTCGACGGGCCCACCTGGGCTTCACTGTTGCCCTGAGGCAGCAGATCGCCGGGCGCCAGCTCATGCTGGCCGCTCCGATGGCGCTGATCGCGGTCACGGTCGGCTTCGCTGCCCAGGGCCTGATGCCCGGCCCAGCAGCTGTGAGCCAGTCCGAGCTGCTCGACACGCTGATGGAGGTGCCGCCGGCCGCCAGCCAGGCAGATACTGCCGCCGCCAGCGAGCAGATGCGCCAGCTGCAGGCGCAGCGCGTCGACCCGGCGGCCAGTTCAGAAGCCGGGCCAGCCGGCGCTGTCGCCAACGCTCTGGCTGAGCCGGCGGCAGCGGCTCCCCTCGATCTCGAAATCCGCGTTGCCCTGATGGGAGCCGGTCCGTCCCCGTCCCTATCTGGCAGCGGTGCCTGGCAGCTGGTCAGCCGAGACGGTGCGGTCCTCCAGCAGGGTGGCCCAGGGCAATCCGTCCAGCTCGAAGGACTGTGGACCAACGCACCGGAAGCCTGGCTCCAGAGCAGCGGGCCAGCGTTGCTTGTGAACGGGGCGCCCTACGCAGGGCGGCTGCGCTTGATTCCAGAGGACGGCGGGCTGAGGTTGGTGAACCATCTGCCCCTGGAGAGCTACATCAGTTCCGTGGTCGGTGCCGAGATGCCCAGCAGCTGGTCGATGGAAGCGCTGCGGTCCCAGGCGGTTGCAGCCCGTTCCTATGCCCTCGCCCACATGGCGAGGCCAGCGAATCGTCACTGGCATCTCGGCGATACCACCCGTTGGCAGGCCTACCGAGGGTTGTCAACCGTCAACGACCGCACCCGCAACGCCGTGAGCAGCACAGCCGGCGTGATCCTGAGCTACCAGGGGGGGATCGTTGAGAGCCTCTACGCCGCAACGGAGCAGATCGTGCGAGAGGCCCACGGCCATCTGGGGGCGAGCATGAGCCAGCACGGTGCTCAGGATCTGGCCCAGCGGGGTTGGACCTACAACCAGATCCTCGGCCACTACTACCAGGGGGCTTCCCTGGCCAGGCTTCGGTCCGGTGGCCGCAACTGAAGGGCGCCGACCAGAGCGGTACTGGCGGCTGGCTCTCGATCGTTCCGCTGCCGCCACCGCCAGCGGCGCCCTGGTGCCTCTCCACACCGAACAGCTCCCAGCGGAGTGGGCCTCACCCTTCCTGTTGAGGCGGCTGCAGAGTCGCACGCCCAAGCATCTGCGCAGCGGGGGGCCGAAACCCAACCCCTTTCTCCCCTGGGAGCGGGCACTGCAGGTGGAGCTGCTTGCCAGCGGTCACGTGCTGCTTCTCAACAAGTTCCCGGTTCAGCTCGGTCACCTGCTGTTGATCAGCGCCGAGTGGCAGCCGCAGGCCGGCTGGCTCCAACCGGCTGATTGGCAGGCTGTGTCGCAGGTAGCAGCCGACACCGGCGGCCTGTGGTTCTTCAACAGCTGCCCAACGGCAGGGGCCAGCCAGCCACATCGGCATCTGCAACTGCTGCCCCGCGCTGCCGGGGAGCCGAGTTGTCCGCTGGCCTCCCTGCTCAACGCCCAGCTGAATGGCTTGGCCGATGGCTGGCCATGGCCTTACTGCCTCAGCCGGCGCCGCATCGCGGCCGGCCAGGGCCCCCTGGCTCAGGCACAGGCGGCTGATGAGCTGCAGGATCTGTACCTCGATCATGCGCGGCTGCTCGGCCTCGGCAGCCCCAGCCAGGCAACGCAACCGCTACATCCCTACAACCTGCTGTTTGACGACGGCTGGCTGATGACCGTGCGTCGTGAGCGGGAGCATTGCGCCGGATTCAGCCTCAACGCCCTCGGCTTCGCCGGCTATCTGCTGGCCACGGAGCGCTCAGACCTGACCTGGCTGCAGCATCACGGACCGTGGCAGCTTCTGGAGGCCGTGGCAGCGCCCCCTGTCTGGCAGACCTCCGCCATTCCGTGATTTCACGGTTGCGGAACTGCGGTGTGCTGGAGCTGTCTGAAGAAGCACCGGCACTCCGGCCCGGTGACGCTCCATCAGCGACCGATCCAGACCATGAGCAGCATCAGCACCAGCCACACGTCCACCATGAAACCCGCTGTTTGGCCCCGTGCCGTGCAGCAACGGAATCAGCGCAATCGGGATCAACGCAATCGGGATCAGCGAATCGGTCAGTACCGCCAGCTGGTGGAGCCGATTGCCCGCCACTACCAGCGCCGCTGTGCAGAGCCCCTGGATGATCTGATCCAGGTGGGCCTGCTGGGGCTGCTGCGGGCGACGGAGCTGTACCGCAGCGACCAGCGCACACCGTTTGAGGCGTTCGCCAGGCCCCATGTGCGGGGTGCGATCCTGCACTATCTGAGAGACCAGGCGGCGATGGTGCGTCTGCCACGCCGTCTGCAGGAACAGCGTCAGCAGCTGGCACGGTTGCAGCACCTTCGCCCTGAACTGACGCGACCCGAGCAATGGCGACAGGCCATGGGACTCAGCGCCGAGCAGTGGAACCGCTTGCTGGCCGCCAGCCTGACGCGCCGGCCGCTGACACTGGAGCCGGCGATGGAAGAGCAGCTGATTCAGCCTGCAACCAGCTGTGGAGCTGGTCTCGCGGCATCTGAATGGAGTGACATCATCGAGCCAAGCAATGCCTTGCAGCTCCTGGCCACACTGGCCACTGAGCAGCGCGACGTAGTGGAGCGTGTGGTGCTGGCTGGCTGGAGCTACCGCCGCACCGGTGCGGCGCTACAGATCAGTCCGATGACCGTGCAGCGACGCCTGCAGCGGGGACTTGGTCAGCTGCGCAAGCGGCTCACTCAGGCGACTGCGGCGTGTCCCGTTCCATCTGGCGTTGCAGGGTGCTGATGGAGGCATCCAGCGCGGCGAGTTGGCGTTCCAGCCCGTCCCGCCAGAACTGCAGCATCCGCAGCTTCCGTTCCTGATGGCGCCGCCAACCGTGGGGGCCTGAACCGGTCTCAGCGCAGCAGCCTGGCAGTGGAAGCATGGCACTATGGTCTGAACCGCTGATTTCTAGCCAATTGACAGGCTGAGTGGGAGCTGGGCAACACGTTGCCCTTAGCAGCCCACCTTTTGTCCCCCACTCCTGTCCGCCCCCGCATCCATCTAGTCGTCTTGCAGCAGTCGTCTTGCAGCAGTCGTGCTGCAGACGCACCGCTGACAACACAGCCGGCAGGTCGCCAGCCCGTCAAAAGGCCCCTACATCAGTCCCAGCGTGAGTCCAGTCAATTCTCTGTTCGTGATCCGTCCGGTCGGGGCGATCGTGCTCGGCCTGGCGCTCGTGGCACCCGCCGGCCCTCTGCAGGCAGCGGTGGAGCTGATGGCTGGCCAACGAGCCAAACCGCTCAATGGCACCTTCAACCGGGTGCCGGTGCTCCACTCCAACCAGCCGGAGGAAGTGGAGGGGCCTGGAATACTGATCTCAACAGCGCCTGGTGTCAGCTATGCAGCGGAAACAGGCATGCCGCTGCGAAATGCCGAATACACCTTTAACGGCGATTTCGGTGTGCACATGCACCACAAGTATTTCCCAAGCTACCGGAGCCAGATCCGAGCCGGGCAGCGCCGCACTGAACTCACTCTGGGCCTGATTCTGATCAATCCAGGGCGTATGCCGGTGCGCATCCAGTTCGAACGGGGGGCGGTGCGCAATAGCTTCGAAGCCCCATACCTCAGCACCAACCTGCTGGGCGTGAAACCTCTGGGACCCCGTCCATGGAACACCGGTCCGGGAGATGCAACCGCAGTGCAGATGCTGCGGGGGCAGCTGGATCGGCGACTCGCCGACATGGTGGTGATCCCTCCCCGCAGCAGGCTCGTCCTGTTTCGTACCCAGCTGCCAGCGCTGGGAATTGCCAATGCGCTGCTGCGTGGCCGCAGTGATGGTCAATTTCAGATGGCGGTCGTAGCTGCCAGCAATCCCTATGGTGATGGTGATCTGATCAACATCCTTGATCAACAGCGCCTCGCCCCTGGCCGCGTCTACCTCAACCAAGTTGCCGCGATTCAATCAGGTCGCGTGTTCTCAAGGGTGGGTGGTGTAGCGCTTGGTGATACCTACTCCGCCAGCCTGAGACATGATCTTCGAGCGGAGGGGCCGCTGCATGTACCTCTCACCAGCACCAGTCGCCACCATTTCGGCACGCGCGAGGTCCAGGTCAATCCACTGGCCAGCAAGATGATTGATTCCGCCCTCGATAATGTCGGGACCTATGGCGTTCGATTCGATATTGACCTTAGTCTTTATGGCTCCGGGCCTTACGAACTGGTTCTCAGTCATCCATCGCCATCCGCTGCGACCCCAGCATTCACCGCATTCCGAGGTTCCCTGCAAGTGCAGACGCCGGAAGGACAGCAGGATCTGCACGTGGGCATGCGGTCCGGCCAGAGCCTCGCACTCACAACCTTGAACCTTCAGCCAGGTGCCAACCCGGTTCGGCTCAGCCTGGTCTATCCCGCCGATGCCACACCAGGCCATCTGTTGAGTGTCGTGCCGGCGAACCAATTGGCAATGGTTCAGGAGCGCCAGCGCCGGCTACCGATTGTCAGCAGCCCCCAGCCGGCTGCGCCGAAACCTGCTGCAACCAAACCAGCTACAACGGCCACCCGTTCGCGGCCCGCAGCCACGATCAGGCCTCAGCCTCAGCCCGCTGCTCGGCTGGGCCCAGCGCCGCTGCGGCCGCCCACCACTCTCAGCAGTCCTCGGCCGATCCAGGCCGGCGTTGATCAGGAACTGCTCGATCGCTATCGGGAGGCAATGGAGGCCCAGCAGCAACAGATGCGCCTGCTGATGGAGCGCTGAACCCGCTCAGTCACCACACCATCCCGTGATCGGATCAGACCCCACGGCCGAGGACCCAGCAGTCCCCAACGAGGTGAGTCCCACGGACTCACCAGCAAGGGGTGATGCAGGCCAGCAGCTGCGCACGATCAACCTCAAGCTGCCTGGGGTGCTGATCGAACGCATCGATGCACTCAAGTCGGAATATGGCTTGCGCAGTCGCGGCGCACTGGTTGAACGGCTGCTCACCAATCTGCTCAGCCTCGAGCCCGATTCACACACGCAGGAGGATCTCGATCAGGGTGTGCTGGATGAACAGGGCGCCCTTGTGCTGGTCGCTCGCGAGGGATCGGAGGAGCTTTGCCTTGATCTGGCGATCAGTCCCGAATCGGGCCGTGCTTCAACAGGTTCCCCGGAGACAGCTGATCGATCCGGCCCTTCTGCGCGCGGTATCGACCTGCCCGGATTTGTACAACGTCGTTCCGACCAGGTGCGGCGCAGTTTGTCGAGGCCAGCACGAGCCACACCAGCACCCGCAGACCCCCTGCCATCGGTGCAGGCTGATCTGCTTGAGTCCGCGCGGGAGCGAGTCAGAGCGCATTGGCTGGAGCTCTATGGCAAATCGGCGAATGACACCGTTCTGGAGGCAGCCATGGTGTGGCTCGCCCAGGACATCTGGCCCCAAAGCGATCAGAGCGACGGTCGACCCTTCAGCTGGAGCCTGGCCTGCGAGACGATGGCCAACCTCACACCTTCCTGGTCAACGGCGGAGCCGAGCTTTGAGCTGGTGATTGTGGTCGCTGGGGTTCTTGAAGACCCGTTCAGCTGCTCAACCCTGCTTGTCAGAGTTCCAACCCTGATCCGCCGGTTTGTACATCGATTCCGTCGCCGTCGTGGCACCTCCTTCCAGACCCTGGAGCACACCATGACGCTTCATGGCGCGCTCAGGCTGCTGCAACTACCCACGGCCCCTGGTCACCGACTCACCCTGGCCGAAATCAGAGAGGCCTACCGGTCGATGGCCCTGGCCAATCATCCAGATGCCGGAGGGTCGGAGGAAGCGATGCGGCGGCTGAATGAGGCATACCAATTGCTCAAGGAGCTGTATCGGCAGCCCTCAGCCTGAGTTTGCAAGAGCGACCCCTGTAGCCAGAGGCAGGGGGGTGGGGCACTAGCAAGGAGTGAATCAAGGACGGGGATCCAAGCAGGTATCTCTACTGTCTCGCATTGGCCTCATGCCTAGACTCGTTTCTATTCTTGCGTGAGACTCATAAAACAAAGCGATTCCGGCGCCAGGAGCCGGCCCTGTCAACGCTCCAGTCCGACCCAGGCAAGGGCAGCAATCGATCCGAACCGATGGGCAGACAGAACAGCGCAAACCATGAACACCGGCCGGCGGCACAGACCCAGGCATGACGCAGAGCGACTGAAATTCTTGATCATTAATCTCATTCGAGACTATACATGGGTCCCACTAAGCGACTCAGTCAAATTAATTGAGCCAAGAATGGAGT
Source organism: Prochlorococcaceae cyanobacterium (assembly GCA_040399265.1). Classification (GTDB taxonomy): domain Bacteria; phylum Cyanobacteriota; class Cyanobacteriia; order PCC-6307; family Cyanobiaceae; genus NIES-981. The sequence continues at coordinate 1,877 of JBBASO010000005.1, read as the reverse complement.
ACCACCGGTCTCAGGCAAGTCCTGAATAAACGTGCGATTCCATTTGTGACTGGCATAGGGATGGTCGGTATCGAACGGAAAGCGAAGCGAACCAGACTGGGCCGATGTCCAATGTCCATTGATGAGCTCCAGGCCGCCATGTCCAGTCCACTGGGAGAGCTAAAAGCTATTGGCAGCACTGGTATTTAACTTTGCATGCCACCTTTGCGTACCTGTCTAAGACACAGGTACGCAAACTCTGAGGACCCATCACGCGTCATGAGCCACTGCTGGTGACCAGCAAATGTGACTGTCGGCCTCGTTGACGGCCGGAATCTCAGAGGGCAGACGGCGCCAGCCAGAACACGGGATGCGGATCCAGACTCAGCTGCCTCACGCCTCAGTTGTCTTAGGAGCAGGCAACCTCACGCCCAGGCCTTCTTGCGCCCCAGCTCCCCACCCGCCAGCTGGCACCTCTGTAGTCTCATTTGAGACCATTTTATGGTCCAGTCGTAAGACACAGAAGAGATACAAGCGGCTAGCCTGATTGACCGAGATGGTCACGGCAAGCATCAAAAAGGATGTTTCCCCCAAGCTGCTGAGGGGGACAACGCCTCAAATTGCGCACCATTGGGAAACAAAAAAAACAGACCTCAAAGCCGGGCCACCTGGGCGTCTGCGCCCTCAGGTGAACAGGCTTTTGGGATCTGAGGCTTAGATCAATAACGGGTGGAGTGTCCCCAAACCTGCTGCTGAGTCGCTCGGTGCGCGACTCAGCAGCAGGTTCCTACCGGCCTGGAGAAACGAACTTGTCTTTCAACCTCACGCGGAGTCGACGACTCCAGGCAAAGGCAGAGCCCACACCCAGAATGGGCAAAGGGCCTGGAATAGGTGTGCTATCCGCATAGCTGGCCGCCGTGACTTCACCGCGAGTAAGTTCAGTAGCTGTGATGGCCCATTTAGCTTCGGAGGTAAAGGCAGCTTCCCCATATGTTGGAGATCTTTGCATTAATGATTGATTCAGAAAGACAGTATAATAATCCCAACCTGTACCGGTAAAGTTGCCAAAGGATCTAACCGGCAGTGTGGCCTGAGGGTCGCAATTTGTAGGAAAATTTGAGCAGTTGCTTTCCTGGCGGATCGTAGATCGATTGTTATCATTTGCAACCAAGATTCCATAAGGTTGATCTATGGCACCATTAGCCTGATTAACTCTGTAGTCATCATATGGTTGTCTGTTTTGTGGTCCTGTTGCTGTGGAGTAGATACGGAAACCGAACGATCCATCCGATGAATCGTTGGTAAAACTTGTGTTCCCGGGTGTATTAAAAGCGGTTCCAGCCTTAAAGCCGCTTGTACCAAGCGGGTCGAAACTAAAGAAGGGACCCCCCGATTCGCTACCTTGTTGACCGTTGAGCCACTTCAAGCCATAAGCCACGATGGTGTCGCCGGCTAGCCACGTCGTGCCAGGATTTCTCCACACCTCTGGACGGGGATTGGGGAAACCATCAACAACTCCAGCTGTACATCCTGCGACTGCAGAAGCTGCATTATTTAGCGATGCGTAACTAGCCAGGAAGCAGTCGCCTACTGCGGTGCCCGTTCCTGGAGCAGCGACTGTGTCGCCATCTTGAAGTGTGAAAGTGGCCTTGTAGATGTCGAAGTTTGCGGTGCTGGATCCACCGGCCCAGCCGCCTCCACTTGCGCCCGATGTGGCCTGGGTGTTGGAATTGCCAATCCTGGTCCAGTTATTGGCCGAAGGATCCCGGGAGAAGGTCTCGGCCATGGCCTGACCTGCCGGTAGCAAGCAGATCGGGGCTAGCAGAGCTAGCAGTCTACGATTCACTGTGTAGCGCATGAACGGCTTGATCATGACTTAAAACCTAAAAAGAACAAAA
>JBBASO010000004.1:47705-76592 GCA_040399265.1 Prochlorococcaceae cyanobacterium | reverse complement strand
GGGCTGGTGAGCGGGCTGGCGCACGATGGTCGGGGTGTGATCCGCCTCGATCAGGCCGTTGTGTTTGTGGAAGAGGTGTTGCCAGGAGAGCGCGTGCGCCTGCAGCTGCTCCATGCCGGCAGCAGGCGGCCCCAGGCCAAGCTGCTGGAGCGGCTCAGCAGCTCAGTGGATCGTTGCCGGCCGGCCTGCATCCTTGCCGAGCGATGCGGCGGCTGCAGCCTGCAGCACCTGGCGGTGCATGCCCAGCGCCTGTGGAAGCGGCAGAAGGTGATCGACAGCCTGGAGCGGATCGCCCACCTCACAGACCTGGCGGATCGGGTGGCCCCCACCCTCGGCGGCGGTGGACTGGGGTATCGCAACCGCGCCATCCTGCCCCTGGAGCGCACCGCAGACGGCCGGCTGCGAACCGGCTTTTACCGCAAAGGCAGTCACCGGATCGTCAATCTCAACCGCTGTCCGGTGCTGGACCCCCGTCTGGATGAGCTGATCGCGCCGATCAAACAAGACCTGGAGGCCACGGGCTGGCCGGTCGACCGCCATCTCAGCAGGGGCGGTGGCCTTCGCCATCTGGCCCTGCGAATTGGTCACCACAGCGGGGAGGTGCTGATCACGCTGGTGAGCAGCAGGGGTGATCTGCCAGGCCTCGAGCAACTGGCCCAGCGGTGGCTGAAGCGCTGGCCCGCGGTGGTCGGCGTCTGTCTGAACCTGCAGGAACGCCCCACCAATGTGCTGTTCGGTCCGCAGACCAGCTGCCTGGCAGGGCGAGACCACCTGGAGGATCTGTTTGCCGGTCTGAACTACCGCATCGGCGCCGACAGCTTCTTTCAGGTGAACACGCCCATGGCCGAACAGGTGGTGCCCCTGATGCTGGCGGCGCTCGCCCACCAGGGCAGCGGCAACCTGGTGGACGCGTACTGCGGCATCGGCACCTACGGGCTGCCGCTCGCCGCAGCAGGCTGGCGGGTGCTGGGGCTGGAACTGGCTGCCACCGCCGTGGCTCTCGCTGCCACCAATGCCAGGCTCAACGGACTGGCCGATCGCACCCGCTTCTGCGCTGGGGCCGTGTCTGAGCTGCTGGCTGCCGCCCTCGGATCTGCTGACGCCCTCGTGCTCGATCCGCCGCGCAAGGGGCTGGAGCCCGGCGTGATCGAAGCGATCCTCGCCATGCCACCGGCCACGCTGCTCTACCTGAGCTGTGACCCCGCCACCCTGGCCCGTGATCTGGCCAGGCTCTGCGGTGAGGGACTGCCATATCAGCTGCTGCAGGTGCAGCCGCTCGACTTCTTTCCCCAGACCAGCCATGTGGAGTGCCTGGCAGTGCTGCGCCGCCCGTGAGGCCAGCTGTCAGCGCAACACAGCGCCGAACTGCTGCTCGACCGCCCGGCGAACAGCGGCGTGGGCCTGCTCCACCGCTTCATCGGTGAGGGTGCGCTCAGGATCCCTGTACCGCAGCCGGAAGGCCTGACTGCACTGCTCCGCGCCGACCTGAGCTCCTTCGTAGCGGTCGATCAGTTCCGCCTGTTCGAGCAGGGGCCTGCCGGCCTTGCGAATCGCCTGCAACAGATCAGCGGCGCGGGTGGCACGTGGCACCAGCAGGGCAAGATCGCGCTCCGAGGCCGGCACGGTGGGAAACGGCCGAAAGGCGGGCTGCCAGCGATTGCGCCGGGTGGCCGCCGTCAGCAACGGCTCGAGTTCCAGCTCGAACAGATAGGTCGCAGCCGGCAGGTCAGCCTGCTCAGCGCTCTGGGGGTGCAACTGAGCGAACCAGCCGGCCGGCCGCCCTTCCAGCACCAGCTGGGCAGCCCGTGCCGGATGGAGCAGGGGTTGCTCGGGCAGGGGACGATCCTCGAGTGGAAGGGCCAGGGTTGACAACGCAGCTTGCAGGAGCCCTCTGGCGGTGTGGTAATCCAGTGGCGCCGGTTTGCCGCTGTTGCTCCAGCGTTCAGCGCGGCGTTCACCGCTGATCACGCCGGCGAGCAGCGTGCGTGCGCGCGGACCGGATTGGGCAGTGCCGCTATGGAACACCTGACCGATCTCAAAGCCCCAGAAGCCGGGTTGTCCGGCCTGCAGATTGCGGGTTGCGGCATCGAGCAGCTCGCCCTGCAGGCTGTCGCGCAGGCAGCCGTAATCAGCGAGCAAGGGGTTGGCCAGCGGGATGCGTGCGTCGCCGGCGGAGACGAGCGAGAAGCTGCAGACCTCCTGCAGACCAACGGCACACAGCGCATGCCGCAGCTGGCGCTCGGCCTGTTGGGCAGGGGTCAGGCCACCGGGCTCAATCGGATCGGGGAGATGGCAGGCGAATCGGTCGTAACCCACCAGCCTGGCCACCTCCTCGATCAGATCCACCTCCCGGCGCAGATCGATCGCGCGGGACGGCGGCACCCGCACGTGCCATCCCTCACCCTGATCCTCCACCACGCAGCCGATCGCTTCGAGAGTGGAGCGGATCTGCTCGTCCTCCAGGTCGTGCAGCTCGTCTCCGCTCTGCACCGGACCGAGCAGGTTGTGCAAGGCATCCCGGCGCAGATGCAGGGGTGCGGCAGCAGTGATGTTGCCGCCGTGGTGCAGCCAGCGGCCTTCGATCGAGGCACCACAGAGCTCCACCAGCAGGCCGCAGGCCCGGTCGGCGGCCGCCAGCGTCGCTTCAGGCGGCAACCCCTTCTCGAATCGGCTGCTGGCTTCGGTCCGCAGGCCCACGCTGCGGGCCGACTGGCGCACCAGGGGAGCAGGAAACACGGCCGCCTCCAGCCAGATCGAACCGGTGCCGGGATGCACGGCATCAGCCGCCCCGCCGATCACGCCAGCCAGGGCGATCGGACGATCGGCATGGGTCACCAGCAGGGCCGCTTCCGTGAGCAGCCGCTCTTCACCGTCCAGGCTGATGAACGGTTCATCAGGCCGGGCATGCCGCAGGGCCAGCCCATGGCTGCGCGCTTCCCCAGCCGCAGCGGCGGCCAACCGATCGCGATCGAAGGCATGGAGGGGCTGCCCCGTCTCCAGCATCACCAGATTGGTGATATCCACCACGTTGTTGATCGGCCGCACGCCGGCCTTCTCCAACCGTCGCTGCAACCACAAGGGTGACGGCGCCACCGTGAGCCCGCTCAGCGCGGTCACGCTGAAGATGCCGCCAGAACCAAGCAACGAGAATTGAGGAGGGTCCGTTTCAAGCGGGCTGCTCGGACAGGCCGTGGCCACAGCTGGGAAACGGGTGCGACCGCCGCTGAGCGCAGCCACCTCCCGGGCGATGCCCTGCATCGACAGACCATCGGGCCGGTTGGCGGTGATCGCCAGCTCCAGCACCTGATCATCAAGGCCGAAACATGGACCGACCGAGCTGCCCAATGCAGGCACCTCGGCCAGCAGCTCATCGAGAATCGCAATGCCTTCGGACTGATCTGCCAGGCCGAGTTCGCTCAGCGAACAGATCATCCCGGCACTGGCGACCCCACGCAGTTCAGCCGGTTTGATGGTGAGGTTGACCGCGGGCAGAGTTGTGCCCACCAGTGCGACCGGCACGTGAATGCCAGTCCTGACATTGGCTGCACCGCAGACGATCTGCAGTGGTTCAGCCGCACCGACGTCCACCCGGCAGACGCTGAGCTTGGTGGCATCCGGGTGGGGGGCGCGCTCCAGCACGTGGCCCACCACAACGCCGGCAGCCCGAGCGGCGAGGTCGTCGACGGCATCCACCTCGAAACCGGCGATCGACAACCGCTCAGCCAGGTTTTCGACGCTCAGATCCAGCTCGCCAGCGCCGCCCGGCCCGCTCACCAGCTCCCGCAGCCACTGGTGGGAAACGCGCATCGGAGATCGGCATCGGCTTGGCTGGATCCTAGGGAGGGGCCTCCACCGCTCAGCCCCAGCCGGATCAACACCGCTGAAGGCGGTCAGACCACAGGGTAAGGTGGTCGCTTGTCTACTCGCATCGCACAAGCGGCGCAACGTCCTTCATGGCTAAGAACAAGGGCGTCCGGATCGTGATCACTCTCGAGTGCACGGAATGCCGGTCCAATCCCGCCAAGCGGTCCCCCGGGGTGTCTCGCTACACCTCCGAGAAGAACCGCCGCAACACCACCGAACGGCTGGAGCTGAAGAAGTTCTGTCCGCACTGCAACAAGTCGACCGTTCACAAGGAAATCAAGTGAGCGTGCTCGCCTGAGCGCAACCGCAGACCCTCTTCACCGTTTCATCCATGTCGAGTTCCTTTTTCAAGAAGCGCCTGTCACCGATCAAGCCTGGTGACCCGATCGACTACAAGGACGTCGATCTGCTCAAGAAGTTCATCACAGAGCGGGGCAAGATTCTTCCCCGTCGCCTCACTGGTCTAACGGCCAAGCAGCAGCGCGACCTCACCAACGCCGTCAAGCGTGCCCGGATCGTGGCACTGCTGCCGTTCGTCAACCCTGAGGGCTGACCTACCCCTGGCTCAGCTCTCCTGCCATCCCGGCGATCTGGTTGGTCTGATGCTCGAGCGGTCCGGCAGTGCTGCTGCCGCACTTGCTGTCGTGCGTGGGGCTCAGGGATCGAAACTGCAGGTTGCCGTTGGAGCCAGCGGCAGAACGGTTGCCATTCCCCAGCGAGAGGTGCAGCGGATCTGTGCCTTGCCCGCCGGTGTCGATCCACCTCAGCGGCTCGGTGATCAGCCATGGTGTCTGGTTGATGAAGAGCTGGTGCGCAGCCTGCCTGCCAGGCGTGATCTGGCCGCTGCCTGGTTGTTCCTGGTTGAGCCGGACTCCGAGTCCCTGACCCTGGTCGACTGGTGCGCGCTGGTCTATGGCGACGACAGCGCGGCCCGGCTCGCCGCCGGCTGGTTATGGCTCCACGGACCCCAGGCGTGGTTTCGCTGCAAGCATGCGCTGATCACAGCCCGGCCCCTCGATGACCTGCGCCGCCTGCGGCGCGATCGCTGGCGACGGGAGCTGCTCGACCAGCGCCTGCAGCAGTGGCATGGCCTGTTGCGCGCACGCCTGCGAATCGAACCTGAAGATCTGGCGCCTGAGCACCAAGCTGAACTGGCTGATCTGCTGGCTTGGGCCTCAGGCGACACCGCACGCCCACTGGCGCCGGAACTGCTGCGCGGACTGCAAGGGGCACACTGCTCGGCCGAACCGGGGGCGATCCGGCACCTGCTGGTGGATCTCGGTCAATGGCACCCCCATCACCTTCCGTCTCTGGAACGCAGCTGCTGGCAGCTCGGATTCTCAGCTGAGTTGGAAGCCGAAGCGGAACGGCTGCTGTTGAAGCATGAGCAAGAGCAGCCCGGTGATGCAGAGCGCCTCGATCTGACAGCTCAGCGCTGCGTCACCATCGACGACAGCGACACCCGCGACATCGACGATGGACTGGCGCTGGAGACCAGACCGGATGGGGGCCAACGGCTCTGGATCCATGTGGCTGATCCCGGTCGGCTGGTGCCTCCGGACTCACCCCTCGATCTGGAAGCGCGCCGGCGAGCCACCAGCCTGTATCTGGCCCGTGGCACCTTGCCGATGTTCCCCACCCGACTGAGCCATGGGCCTTTCAGTCTGCGGGCCGGCCAGCGTTGCCCGGCCTGGAGCATCTGGGTGGAGCTGAATGAGATGGGCGGTGTGAGCGCGAGCGGCGTGGAACGCAGTTGGATCCGCCCCACCTACCGGTTGAGCTACAGCGATGCCGATGACCTGATTGATCTGGCTCCACCGCAGGAGGCCGATCTGATCGCTCTGCAGACCCTGCTGGCACGACGACGGCAATGGAGGGTGGGTCAGGGGGCCCTGGTGCTTGACCAGCCTGAAGGTCGCATCCGCGATGCCGATGGCGTTCCACAGCTGGAGGTCAGCGAACCGGGGCCGGCGCGGTTGATGGTTGCGGAGGCCATGATCCTTGCCGGCGCTGTGGTCGCCAGCCAGGGCCAGGAGCAGATGCTGGCGCTGCCCTACCGCAGTCAGCCGCCAGCGGCCCTGCCCTCGACCAGCGAACAGGAGGCCTTGCCCGTTGGCCCGGTGCGTCACGCCGCCCTGCGCCGCTGCTTGAGTCGAGGTCATACCGGCACCGAGCCAACCCCCCATTTCAGCCTCGGCCTGTCGGCCTATGTGCAGGCCACCTCGCCGATCCGCCGTTATGCCGATCTGGTGGTGCAGCGTCAGCTGCTGGCCCTGCGTCAGGGCAGCGCCCCCCTGGGGGCAGATCAGCTTCAGGCCCTGCTCAACGATCTGGAGCCACCGTTGCGCCAGGCGGTTCAGATCAGCCGGGAGGATCAGCGCCACTGGCAGCAGGTGTGGTTTGCGTCGCACCCGGGTGAGAGCTGGCGCGGCCTGTTCTTGCGGTGGTTGCGGCCCCAGGACGGCCTGGGGCTCGTGCATCTCGAGGCCCTGGCCATGGATGTCGCTGCAGAGTGTCCGGCGAGCAGCGAACCAGGTGACGGCCTGATGGTGCGGGTCCAGGACGTGGACCCCCTGCGAGACCAGCTGCGCCTGGTCGCCGGTCGCTGATCAGGGCGGTCCGTCCGCCAGCCGGGACACCCGCAGCCATGGTCCCCAGGGATTAGCGGTAGCGACCAACCGCACCGGCCCCTCCGCTGCTGCGGCCAGCCAATGATGCAAGGCCGGTTCCAGCGTGATCAGCGGCCAGCCTGCAGCCGGGATGCCGGCAGAGGAGCCCGATCGATCCACCAAGGTGGTGCGGCCTGCCTCACCCCGTTGCAACCAGCCGCTCCAGAGCCGTTCGCCGGGTTCCGGCGCAGCGCTGCCCGCGGTGAGGTCATGGCCGAGATCCTCCGCCCGTTTCCGCGCTGCAGGCAGCTGGCCGTGTTGGTCAAGGCTGCTTGGATCCGTCAGTGCCGCCAGCTGGCGCTCACGCCAGGCCGGATGATGCCAGGGCGTGTCCCAGAGCGGCAGCGGACCGGCCGGTGCCTGTCTGTCGTGGATCAACTGCTGCTGCAGCACCAGCACCGGCAGATCGGCAGCAGCACAGCCCCGTTGCACGCACAGGGCTGCTGCCAGGCCAGCAGCCTGCCCCACATTGAGGATCTGGGGTTGCAGCCGGGTCGCGCCATTGGCCATGTGACTGGTGCTGAATCCCTTGTCGGCCGCCAGCAGATTGGCGGTGTCGGCGCTGACCAGAGCGCCGTAGGGAATGCAGAACGGCGTGCCGGTCCAGCGCCCGCCCCAGGCACAGCTCTTCGCGGCCAGAGGCCAGTCGGAGCCTGGATAGTGGTGGTCGTTAGCGTAGTTGCCGACCACGACTGCATCCACTTGGCCGTTGCGGATCGGCAGCGGCGCGATCGACGCGCCGGGCCCGCTCGGCAGCAGTTGCTGCTCCACCAGGGTGCTGAGCCCCACCAGACGGCGACCCTCGCGCCAGTAGGGCATCAGGGCCAGCGGTGAGGGCCCGCGCAGCTCACCACCAGCTGCGTGGGTCGGCTCCGGGAACAGACCGTCCAATTGCAGCCAGCCGTCGCTGGCCTCCTCCAGCGCCCGACCGAACGCCAGGCTGTGGGCCTGCATCTGGGCGAACAGCTCGGCCTCCGCCTTCGGATCGCCGGAGAAGGCCCGCTCCAGGTCGTCGTGCCAGTCATTGCCATGCAATGGCCAGTTGAGCATCACCCGATCGCCGGGCAGCCGCCCGTAGGTGATCGTGCGTTCCAGGCCGAACGCCTCGGCCGCCAGCTCAAACGGAGCCGGGAGCGGCTGCCCCGCTGCAGGGCAATGGTCGGTGCGTCCCAGAACGCCGATAGCCACCCAGGTGGGGGACTGCACGGGCTGGCGGCGGAAGAAGGGATCAGCGAGCAGGCGCTCGGCTGAAGGGGCGCTCGGTTCACCCCACTGCTCCTGGCTCTCCCAGCCGTAGCGGCAGGCCGCGCCGCTGAGGGCGATCAGTTCACCCCGGTCGCTGCCATCGATCGCCATCTGCAGCTGCACCTGCAGCAGCTCGCCTCCCCGCTCGATCACCAGGGCTGTGAGGCGATCCCCCTGGCGCCGCACCTCCCGCAACCGGCAGCCTGGCCACCAGCTCAGCCCGGGCTGCTCAGCAAGCCAGCGGCGCAGGATGGTTTCGGCCGTGGCCGGCTGGTACCCGAAGCAGCTCACCCAGTTGTGATCAAGCCCTTCCGGTTCGCAACGGGCCAGTTCCCGCAGGAAGGTGCCCCACAGGCCGGTCTGCCAGGGGCTCAGTTCGTTGCCGTCGGGGCAGCAGACCCCTGCAGCACTGACCATGCCGCCGAGCCAGGGCCCCGGGGTGAGCAGCAGGGTCTGCACGCCCTGCCGCGCCGACTGCAGGGCAGCGGCGACGCCGCCGGTGCCACCGCCCCACACCACCACTGGAACCGAGACCTCAGGCATGAGCAACAAGGAGTTGACGACAGAAGACGCTCGGTAGGATCCCGCTCAGGTGCCGGTCTGGCCCGCGGCAGGCATCGATCATCCCGAGATCATCCATCCAGGGATCATCGCTGCAGCAGCGGCGCTGCGGCTCGCCTGCCTGGCCCCAGCTCGCCGCATGACCTACTCCCTCACCACGCCGCTCTACTACGTCAACGACCGGGCCCATCTGGGCAGCACCTACACGACCCTTGCCTGTGATGCAATAGCCCGCCATCAACGGCTGCGCGGCGAGAGCGTCACCTTCATCACCGGCTGCGACGAGCACGGCCAGAAAATCCAGCGCACGGCAGAGGCTGCAGGCCTCACCCCGCAGGCGCACTGCGATGCGATCAGCGCCGGGTATCAGGCCCTCTGGCGGCGCTGGCAGATCAGCAATGATCGATTCATCCGCACGACCGATCCCCGTCACCACCTGCTGGTGGAGCAGTTTTTTGCCCGGGTGGAGGCCCGTGGTGATGTGGTCGAAGGGCGCCAGCAGGGCTGGTACTGCGTGGCCTGCGAAGAGTTCAAGGACGATCCCCATGAGGCTCAGGATCCGGAGTGTCCAATCCATCGCAGACCACTGGAGTGGCGTGATGAGGTGAATCTGTTTTTCCGCCTCTCCCGCTACCAGGCCGAGATCGAGGCCCTGCTCGCCAAACCGGGCTTCATCGCCCCCGCCAGCCGGCGCAGGGAGGTGGAGAACTTCGTGGCCCAGGGCCTGCGCGATTTTTCAATCTCCCGGGTGCAGTTGCCCTGGGGGATTCCGGTGCCGGGGCATCCGGGGCACACGTTCTATGTGTGGTTCGACGCCCTGCTGGGCTACCTCAGCGCCCTGCTCGATCCAGCCGAACCGGTGGAGCTGGAGCAGGTGGTGCAGCGGGGCTGGCCGGCGCAGCTGCACGTGATCGGCAAGGACATCCTGCGGTTCCATGCCGTCTACTGGCCAGCGATGCTGCTCTCAGCCGGTCTGCCGCTGCCGGAACGGGTGTTCGGCCATGGCTTCCTCACTCGCGAGGGCCAGAAGATGGGCAAGTCACTTGGAAATGTGCTCGACCCGGAGGTGCTGCTGGAGCGTTGCGGCCGCGATGCGGTGCGCTGGTACCTACTGCGCGACATCCCCTTCGGTGATGACGGCGACTTCCAGCAGCAGCGTTTCATCGATCTCGTGAACAACGATCTGGCGAACACGATCGGCAATCTGCTGAACCGCACCAGCACGATGGCGCGCAAGTGGTTTAGCGATGCTGTGCCTGCTCTGCAGGATCCGGCGACCATCACACCCGACCACCCTCTGCGGAAAGCGGCGGAGCAGAGCTGCAGGCAGGTGAACTCCGGGCTGAACGCCCTTGATTTTCGCAGCGCCGCCGAAGCGATCCTCCAGCTGGCTGGGGCCGCCAATCTCTATCTGAACGAGCGGGCACCGTGGACAGTGATGAAGCACGGCGGCGAGGAACAGGCCGTCGCCGCCGATCTTTACGCCGTGCTGGAAGCCAGCCGCATCGTTGCGGTGCTGCTCGCTCCCCTGCTGCCGGAGCTTTCGGAGCGGATGCTGCAGCAATTGGGCCAGACCCCTTTCGCCTCCGGCAGTGGTGCTGCAGGCGACGGCTCCTGGCTCACCGCCCAGCACTGGGGACACCTGAGCCCAGGGCTGGCCCTCCCCCAGCCCGAGCCGGTGATGCAGCGAATGGAGCTGGACAGCCCCCTGTGACGCCAGCCCGCACCGGCATCCTGAAAACCAGCCTGAGCGGTCTGCTGATCGCCGTGCTGCTGGCCGCCTGCCAGAGCAACACCCAACAGGAGCAGGCCTCGCCTCAGCCGTTCGTGTTTCGCAGCCTGGAGCTGCGTCAGCGGGACCCCCAGGGGCGCCTGCTCTGGGAGATCAGCAGTCCTGAGACCCGGTATGACCTCAGCCGGCGCCTGGCCCAGGCCCGCCAGCTCCGTGGCGTGATCTATCAGAAGGGCAGGCCGCTCTACAAGCTCTCCGCCAGCACCGCCGTTGTGATCAACGACGGCGAGCTCGTGCAGCTGGAGGGACCGACCCGCCTGGAGCGCCTCGACAGGGAGCGTCCGGCAGTGATCACGGCTCTGCGCGTGCGCTGGTACCCGAAGCAGGAGCGCATGGAAATCGACCGATCGCCGCAAGCCGTGCAGGGTGATCTGCAACTCACCGCCGGGCTGGCCCGCTTCCTGCTCGAGGCCGAAAGGCTGGAGCTGCATCAGCAACCGTTGCTGGTGCAGCGCGGCGAGCAACCGCTGCGTCTTGAACTCGGCAGCGTTGCCTGGTGGCCGGGCAGCGGCGCTCTGGAGGCCCGCGGACCGATCCGGGGTCTGCGGCGGCTCAGCTCAGGGGCTGAGCAGCGGCTCACGGCACCGACCCTGAGCGGCAACACATCCACCCAGACCATTGATCTGCAGGCGCCGGTCGGTCTCGACGCTCCCGACCAGCAGGCCTCACTCACCGGCGGCCCCACCCAGCTGAACCTGCTGCGTCGCAGCATCAGCAGCGACGCACCGTTTCAGGCCCGCTACCGGCAGGCTCGGCTCAGCGGCGGCGGGTTTTCACTCAGCAGCAGCACCACGACGGTGACGGTGCGCCGTGGCTGCCAGCTGCAGCAGGGGGGCGACACACTCAAGGCAGAGTCCTGCCGCTGGAACTGGACGTCCGATGCCGTGGCCGCCGCCGGCGACGTGGTGGTGCGCCGCCCTGCCGCCGGTCTCGAGACCAGCGCGACCACGCTCGAAGGCCGGCTCGGTGCCCAGGGCGTGGCGTTGTTCAAGGCACCCGGAGGCAGGGTCCGAACCAAGGCGCTGGTGCCCGCTGGCAGAAGCCCGCGTCCGTTCACACCGGTGCCTCGCCCCCGCCAGCTCAAGGGCGATCCAGCGCCACCATTTCGACTGTGAGACGCCGGGCCCAACCCTCCACCCAGAGCAGATCGCTGCGGCTGAAACAGCGCACAGACCAGCCGCCGATGACGACAACGCCGTCTTCCGCCAGCGGCTGCACCAGAACCGCCGGCAGTCCCTCCAGCAGGGAGCTGAACTCGTCACGACCGGGATACAGGCTGAGATTCACCAGAGAGATCGCCTGTTGGCGATCGATCGCCCGGGCGCAGATCGGGCCAGGGCTGAAGGCTGTGGACGCCAGCAGACCCCGGCGCAGCAGCTCCCGTCCTCGCCAATGCACCACAACCACGGCGGCGGGGGTGGCGGTCAGCAGCATCTGACTGCCCCAGCCCAGTTCCTGCCGGACCGACTCCGGCAACCCCTCCTGCAGCCGCAGACCCTCATCACCGGTGAGCGTGGCCCTGGTGGCCGCTTCCGGCAGCGCCCGGGTCCAGAGCACCGCCACCAGCATCAAACCCACCGCCAGCAGGCTCGCCAGCACACCGGCTCGCGTCAGGGCCGGTTCATTCAGGCCTGCCGTCAGCTGGTTGACCACCACCAGCAGCAGGCCGATGCTGCCGACGCCGAGACAGATAGCTGCGGGACGCGGCAAACCCATGAAAAAGAGACAGCAACGTCCAGAAGCGGCAAACTAGAGCCAGATCCGCACAGCCCCCTTTGCAGGCCCTTTTGCTCCCGTCAATGCGGTTGTCGTTTGCGTTCCCCGTCAGGCGCTGGATTGTGGGGCTGCTTGCCGTGGCCGTGCTGCTGGCTCCTCTGCCCGTATTGGCACTCTCTGCCAGCAGCTTCCCGGCGTCACCACCGACCGAACGCGTGCTCGATCAGGCCGATGTGCTCAGCAGGGCCGCGATCGCCGAGATCGGTCGTCAGCTTTCCGGTTTCCAAGACGACCGCATCGACGCTCGCCTGATCACGGTGAAGCAGCTCGACTACGGTCTGTCGCTCGATCAGCTCGGTGCGCAACTGCTGGAGCGTTGGTCCGAGCCGGTGGCACCTGCCTCGCTGCTGCTCTTTCTGATCGACAGCCAGACCAACGCCTCCGCGGTAGTGGCGGCGCCATCCCTCAGCGGCCAGCTCAGTGAGGGCCTGCTGCGCAGCACCGCTCGCACAACGATGGCAGTGCCGATCAGGGATGGGGCCCGCTTCCGCCAGGCCAGCCTCGATGGCATCGCCAGGGTCCTTGCTGTGGTTCAGGGAGCTGACGACCCGGGCGAACCGCCAGCACCCGATGAGGTGGCGTTGGTGAGCAACGTGCCCTCACGGGAAGAAACCAAAGCCAGCAAGGCCTTCACCTGGGTTGTGGTGTTGCTGGTGGTCGGCACAATTGTGCCGATGCTCACGTGGTGGGTCTTCTCCCGCTAGCTGCTGTGGTGTTCAGGAACTGGATGGGAGCCTTTGGAAGGGCTGAGGGTCTGCAGATCACACAGGCGCTCGAACGGGGTTACGAATCGGCGCTGCTGATCCAGAGCATCGAACTGGAGCATTTCAACGACCGACCGGTTCGCCCCGAGGTGGATCTTGGTCTGGCCCGGGGAGCTCAGCCCAGGCTGATGCGCCGCTTCCGTGCCGCCCTTGAGCTCTGCCGTCAGAGCGTTGCCACCATTCGTCCCTACCGGAGCGAGCTGGCTGGCCAGGAACTCAGACAGCTACAGCTGCTGGAAGCTGTGGTGTCGCGGTATGACGTCTCTGAACGGCAGCCCCTGCCCACGATCAGCCGCAGCCCTGAGATGCTGCCGCGCTCCCTGATCGGCGTGGTTGATCAGCTGCGGCGCCAGCTGGATCCGGAAGCGGAAGCCAATCTGCTGGCCGGATACCGCCGGCGACGCGACTCGACCCTGGTCTCGCTGCGCATTCTCCTGCTGATGATTCTGGTTCCTGTGCTGGTGCAGCAGGTGAGCCGCGGTTATCTGGTCGGGCCCTTGATCGACCGATACATGCCGGTTGGCAGTTTCATCAATTATCCGAAGCCCCACCTGGAAGAACGGGCTGTTGAAAAGCTCCGGGTCTACAAGGCTGAGATGGAGTTCTCGGCGCTGCTGGAAGGGAAACCGCTTCCCAGCGAAACCGAATTGCATGCCCAGCTCTCCAGCCGTGCGCAGGAACTGAAGCAGGAAGCTGATCGCGACAGCACGGAGGCCATCAAGAATGTGCTTGCCGACCTCGCTGGTCTGGTGGGATTTGTTCTGGTCTGTCTGTTTGGCAAGCAGGATATCCAGGTGCTGCGCGGCTTTATCGATGAACTTATCTATGGCCTGAGTGACAGCGCCAAAGCATTCGCCATCATCCTGTTCACCGATATCTTCGTTGGCTTTCACAGCCCTGAGGGTTGGACCGTTTTGCTGGATGGTGTGGCCCACCATCTCGGCCTACCGGCAAGAGAAAACTTCATCATGCTGTTCATCGCCACCTTCCCGGTAGTGCTGGCGACCATCTTCAAATACTGGATCTTCCGCTACCTCAACCGCGTTTCCCCTTCCTCCGTGGCAACCCTACGCAACATGAACGGTGGAGGTTGACCCCACGGGCTCGATCGAACTGGTCACCGGGCCGGCACGAAGCGGCAAGAGCCTGTGGGCCGAGCAGCGAGCGCTCGCCAGCGCACGGCGGGTTCACTATCTGGCCACCGGTCCCCAGCTGCCGGATGACCAGGCCTGGCAGGAGCGCTTGCGGCGCCATCGCCAACGGCGGCCAGCCAGCTGGACCTGCCGGGAGGTGGGGCTTGAACTGACTGGTGCACTGGCCGATTACGGGCCAGAAGATGTGGTGTTGATCGACTCCTTGGGCACGTGGATCGCCAGAGGCCTCGAGCAGCCCGATGCAGATTGGGAGCAATCCTGCGGCACCTTGCTGACAGCGCTTCAGCGCTGCAACGCCTTGGTGGTGCTGGTCAGCGAACAGGTGGGCTGGGGTGTGGTGCCGGCCACGGCGATCGGCGGGCTGTTCCGAGACCGACTCGGCCAGCTTGAACAGGCGATCACTCCGCTCTGCAGCCGTTTGTGGCTGGTGATCGCCGGCCGTGCACTTGATCTGCTCCCCGGCAGCCATCCTGTTGCACGCTGTCACGACTGAATGGCCGTTGCCCCCCGATCCGAATGCCGCAGGTCGTGCTGTTCCAGCCGCAGATCCCACCGAACACCGGCAATGTGGCGCGCACCTGCGCGGCAACCGGCCAGGAACTCCATCTGATCAGCCCGCTGGGCTTCGAGATCAATGATCGCCAGTTGCGCCGCGCTGGGCTCGACTACTGGCCTTTCGTGCCCCTGCACCTGCATCCAGACTGGTCTCATTTTCACTCGGAGTGCCAAAGGCGCCAAGGGCGCCTGGTGGCCCTGAGCGCCCATGCTCCGGGCGTGTACACCGACTTCCGTTTCCAGGAGGACGACTGGCTGTTGTTCGGCAGAGAGACCGATGGCCTGCCTGAGGCGCTGCTGGCTGAGGCGGATGCGCAGTTGACGATCCCGATGCCGCGCTCCCGCCACCATCCGGAGGGTGGGGTGCGCAGCCTCAACCTGGCCACAGCTGTGGGAGTGGTGCTGTTCGAGGCGCTGCGCCAGTTGCACACCAGGGCTGGTGGCAACTGATCTTGCTCGCCCAGGTTCAGTCCGCTACTGTCTGCGCGGCCCGGGGATGCAGGCTTCTCCACTGGGCTCTGTTGTTTGGGACATCTGCATGAAGCCGGTCACCACTGCCACCCGAACGTTCCGGATCGCTCTGGTGCTTGCGGCACCTCTGGCAGCAGCTCTCCCTTCCGTCGGATTCTCAAACGCCTTCCAGGCCCCCGAAGCAGCCAGCCTGGACAACGCGCTGCTCGCCAGCGCCCCATCCAGACCGGCCGATCAACTCTGGATCCGCATCCGTCAACCGGTCGGGCTGTCTGAACTGGCCCGCCAGCTGCGGCTGTCACCCCGAACCCTCGCCCAGCTCAACGACGTCCCCGAGCAGCATCGGTTCCTTCAGGGTGAGTGGCTGCTCCTGCCGGGCCAGCAGAGTGCGGCTGCTCGCCAGATCGCGGCTCTCGATGCCAGAGATCTGCGCCGCACCCAGCCGCCACCGCAAACCCCGCCGCCGGTGCAGACCAGTGGCGTGGTGCGACTGGGCGACACGCTGCTGAAGATCGCTCAGCGCTACGGCACCACCATGCAGGAGATCCTGCGCATGAATCCCGGCCTGGAGTCAGCTCGGCTCGTTGCAGGCACGGAGATCAAGCTGGTGCAGGCTGCGCCGCTGCGCCCGCGCACCGTGCTGGCCGTTCGGCCCTCCACCAGTGGCGGTCTGAGCTGGCCAGAGCAGCCCCGCTTCCGCGAGGAGGGAAGTCCTGGTGATCCAAGTGGCACCGCTTCCTGGATCTGGCCTGCCAAAGGCGTCTTCACCTCCGGCTACGGCTGGCGGTGGGGCCGCATGCATCGCGGCATCGACGTGGCCAACAATGTCGGCACGCCGATCGTGGCCGCCCGCACCGGCCGTGTTGTCTTCTCCGGCTGGCACGACGGCGGCTACGGCTATCTGGTCACGCTGGCCCACCCCGATGGCAGTCGCTCGCTCTACGCCCACAACAGCAGGTTGATGGTGAGCAATGGTCAGGAGGTGCGCCAGGGAGCCGTGATCGCCTTGATGGGCAGCACCGGCCGCAGCACAGGCCCTCACTTGCACTTTGAGATTCACGTCCCTGGGGCCGGTGCTGCCAACCCCCTGAGCTTTCTCTCTCCACGCGCCTGATACAATGCATTCACAGCGGCTCGGTAGCTCAGCTGGTTAGAGCGTGGGATTCATAACCCCAAGGTCGGGAGTTCAAGTCTCCCCCGAGCCATTCTGAGTTTTTTTCTGGTCATCTCACCTGTTCCCTCACGCTCACTTGTTGTATCAAGGGCTGTCCTGGAGCTTCAGGAGTTGAGTTTTTAGTCTCACTTTGTTTTGTGATCCCGTGCAAGTCGGCTGATCCGCCTCAACCACACCGAATCAAGGTCAGGGCAACTGGGTGGGCGCTCCGATCAAGAGCTTGTTTCTGATTCTCCGATCCGCGCTGAAGCCGGTGCGAACAGAAACACCTCCTCATCAATGCGATGCACCTGGCCGCCAATTGCTGCCAGACCACCGCAGATGAAGTCGATCAGGCGCTGACCCGGAGCATCCTCCAACCAGCCGGAATTCACCACCACCACACGATTGCTGCGCACCGCATCGATCACGGTGGGGGCATCATTCAGAACACGGGGGCTGACCACCAGCAGTGACTGGCCAGAGCAGGCTGGCCTGCCCTCCATCCTTGTGCCCAGCAGGCTCTGCGTAGCGGCGAGGCCGCTGTCGCTGTGTTGAACCGGGGAGGGGATCAATGTCTGCATTTCGGGGTGCTTCTCCCTCTCACAGTGCTGGTCACAGCAACCCATCTGCCCGATCTTCAGCCGAATTTCGTTTTCTGCCCCGTCAGGATGTCGAATCATTGCTGGGCGCCAGGCCGAGGCTCCTGGCACCATCCCAGAGCTAGGAAGGCCCATGGCTCTGCCCCAGATCCTTCGCTTCAAAACAGCCCGCAGCTTCACCCTGATCTCGATCGCTGCTGCGATCACGACCACGCTGCTCAAACTGGCTGCCTGGCGCGCCACCGGCTCGGTCGGACTTTTGTCTGATGCCCTTGAATCGCTGGTCAATCTCGCCGCTGCCCTGGTGGCGTTCTGGGCACTCGGCCTGGCTCGCAAACCACCGGATCAGCAGCACCCATTCGGCCACTCGAAAGCGGAATACTTCTCAAGCGGCCTGGAAAGTGCCCTGATCCTGCTTGCCGCCGGTGGCATCCTGCAGTTGGCGATTCCCCGGCTGCTGGAGCCCCAGCCACCGGAAGACCTCGGCCTCGGTCTGGCTCTCACCCTGCTGGCCACAGCCGTGAACGCCGGCGTGGCCTTCATCCTGCTGCGCGCAGGCCGGCGACTCAACTCGATCGGACTGCGCACCGACGGGCACCATCTGCTCACTGATGTCTGGACATCTCTCGGGGTCGTGGTCGGGCTGATTGTGGTGCGGCTGACAGGGCTAGCCGTTCTCGACCCGCTGATCGCCATCGCCGTGGCGCTCAACATCGTGTTCACCGGCTGGAAGCTACTGCGTGAGACAGCCTCCGGCCTGTTGGACCACGCACTGCCAGCAGAGGATCTGCACTGCGTGGAGGCAGTGCTGTGCAGGCATCGGGGCCCCGGCGTCGCCTTCCATGCAATCCGCACCCGTCGAGCCGGTGCTCGGCGGTTCATCTCGCTGCATGTGCTCGTGCCAGGCAGCTGGAGCGTGGCCGCAGGCCATGCCTTCTGCGATCAGGTAGAGCGGGAGCTGAGCGGAGCCCTTCCTGATGCCCATGTGATCACGCACCTCGAGCCGATCGAGGAGCCCGGCTCCTGGGACGATGAAGACCTGGCCTGGGAACGCAGCTCAGGCGGCGAAGGGCGCTGACTCAATCAGGGTGGGTGCAAGGCGCAATCCCGGCGAGCCGCTTGGCACCATCACCAACTCGGCGGTTCGAAAACGGGACATCAACCGGGTGGTTGTGACGCGGGTGGTGCCGATCAGCTCAGCGATGCGCTCATGGGTGAGGCGGAAGGGCAGATCGCACCAGTTGCCGCAGCGACGACCGAGCCGCGTCACCAGCAGCGCCAGCAGTGCCTGCAGGCGCATCTCGGCGTTGCCCAGATGGCGGATTCGCAGCAACTGCAGGGTCCACTCATTGACGGCATCGAAACAGTGGCCGTCCTCCAGATCGCAACAGGTGCTGAAGCAGAGCGCCGTGAGGGCCTCGACACAGACCCCTTCGCTGCAGAGCCGGTCGGTGCGCAGCTGGTCGCCCGCCTGCAGAAAGGCAATGGTCATCCCCTCTGTCTCTTCACAAGGGCAATAGACCCTGGCCACGCCCTCCAGCACCTCGATCGAACCACTGGCCCGGCGCAAATTTCGATCGATCAGCACAGACTGCCCCGCAGGCACGCGCACGGAAGCCGCAGCATCGTGGGGCAGAAAACGGAATCCCATGGCCCAGTCGGTCCGGCTTGTTGCGAATTGCTCTCAATATTAAGCGCTGGAACGGCCTTTTGCAAGCGATTCTCAGTAGCAGATCAGGCCAGGCTGCCCCAGGACTGCTCAGGTGTGCCCGACCTGATACCGGGTCTGCAATCGCTGCTGGGCACCCGGTGCCAGATCGATGCGGCGGTCACCGCTCACCAGCGCCCCGCGCGGCGCAGTCCAGGGTTCAAGACAGAGCATCGGTCGAGGTGGATCCGTCCAGATCACCACCAGATCAAGCGGCTGGCTGGGCTGCAATTCGATGGTGCGACGGCCGGGGCCATCCACCAGACGCACCGCCCCGCTGGGCCGGCTCAGCAGGTCGATGCCTTCCGCCATCAGATCCACCTGCTGCTCGCTGTCCACCGCTGTCATCGTCACCTGATCAAGGGAACGGGGCGGCAGACCTTCGAGCCGCAGACCGGCAAGGCCCGAAACCTGGAAATAGGGATGGAGCCCAAAGCTGAATGGCATCGAGCTGTTCGAACGGTTCTCCACCAGCACGGTGAGCTCCAGGGCGGCCTCGGCAAGCCGTGCCTCCAGGGTCAGACCAAAGGCATAGGGATAGACACGGCGGCTGGCATCGCCATCCTCAAGCACCAGGGCAACGCCACGCCCGTCTGCCAGAGGAGAGAGGTGCCAGGGAAGGTCCCTGGCAAAACCATGCTGAGGCAACGGCAAGCTGCCGGGCGGAAGACCGCCGCAGATTGGAAACAGCACGGGAATGCCACCCCGCACGGAGAGGGCAGGATCGAGGAAGCGCTCCTGGTCGAGGTAGAGCTGCTCTTCCCCACCGCAGCGCCAGCCGGTGATCAGCCCGCCGCGATCAGGCACGATCCGAAGCAGATCATCGCTGTCGGAAGCCTGAAACTCCCAGTGTGGATACGGATGCTGGCGCTGAATCAGGGTCATGGGTCCGAGACTGGGGCGGCAGCTCAGATGCCGGCCGATGCAAGCAGCATCTCCAAGGCCAGCCTCTATGGCAGCACCTCATCGCGATCCCGTGACCGGAGTCATTCAACGGCTCGAGGCAGCCCTTGCGGTGCTTCTGATCCGACCCGAAAGCCCCTGGCGGGCGGCAATCGCCCGGATCAACTGCTTGCTGCGGTTGACATCACCGATGCGCTCGCCTTCCGCCGGCCGCACCAGTGGATTGCTCCGCACCTCATCCCTCAGCTGACCGAGCAGCCTGAAATGGCTGGTGGTGTTGAAGCGGCGCAGCACCGTCGGGTCCCAACCCATAGTCGCTCTTGCAAGTCTGATTCATACGAGTCTGAACCATGGCCTCAGGCCTGAACGCCAGCGGTTCCGTGCCATGGGGCCAGGCGGAGTCGCAAATGGCGCAGGGCCTGGATTGCGCACAGGAGCGGGGTGCCCATGGACACAACCTGGTCGCCGCAGGCGGCCCGATCGTCTTGAAGCCATGATAAATTGTTGCAGCCAACTGGTAGTCGATCCGAGTACGCCTGGCCCAGGTGATACCGATTCGGAGGTCATCCACCAGCTACTCCCTCAAGCAACGGTTGTCAGCGACCGCGTCAAGCGATTGCTCCACCAGCTGGCGTCCCGCACCTTTCAACCACCTCAGAATGTCTCGCCTCGTCGGTCTGCAGGCCCCAGACTTCACCGCCACCGCTGTGGTGGATCAGGAATTTCAGACGGTCTCCCTGAGCCAGTACCGCGGCAAATACGTGGTGCTGTTCTTCTACCCGCTCGACTTCACCTTCGTGTGCCCCACGGAGATCACCGCCTTCTCTGATCGTTACGACGACTTCACCAGCAGGAACACCGAAGTGCTGGGCGTGTCCGTTGACAGCCAGTTCTCCCACCTGGCGTGGGTGCAGACCGACCGCAAGAACGGTGGCCTGGGCGAGTGCAAGTACCCCCTGGTGGCCGACCTCAAGAAAGAGATCGCCCGTGCCTACGGCGTGCTTGATGAAGAGGCCGGTGTGGCCCTGCGCGGCCTGTTCATCATCGATCCCGATGGCCTGATCATGCACAGCACGATCAACAACCTACCGGTGGGTCGCAGCGTGGATGAAACCCTGCGGGTGCTGCAGGCCTTCCAATACGTTCAGAGCCATCCCGATGAGGTGTGCCCCGCCAACTGGCAGCCGGGTGACAAAACCATGAATCCCGACCCGGTCAAGTCGAAAGACTTCTTCGCAGCCGTGAACTGATCAGCCGTCACCACCGCGCTCCGGGGGGCTCAGGCCCCCCTTTTTAATGGCGGCTCCTGCCTCAACCGAGCAGAGACGCCAGCAGCCTGCGGCCGTCGATGCCGCCGGTTGCCGGATCGCACGCCCGCTCAGGATGGGGCATCAGGCCGAGCACATTGCCTTGCCGGTTGCAGAGACCGGCCACGTCGGCCACCGAACCATTCGGATTATTGCCGTAGCGAAGCACGATCTGGCCATGGGCCTCCAGATCCTCGAGTTGCTGGGCGTCGCATTGAAAACGGCCTTCGCCATGGGCGATTGGCAGCGCGATGCGTTCGTCAGCCCCATAGGCCTGCAGCCAGAGGCACGGTCCTGGATGGACCGTCAATTCGGTCGACTCACAGATGAAATGCAGCCGGGCATTACGGGTGAGTGCACCGGGCAGCAGCCCCATCTCCGTGAGCACCTGAAAACCGTTGCAGATGCCCAACACGGCACCACCAGCTGCGGCGAAGGCCTTCACCGCCTCGAGCACCGGGGAGAACCGGGCGATGGCCCCACAGCGCAGATAGTCGCCGTAGCTGAAGCCACCCGGGATCACCACCGCATCCAACCCGCTGAGATCCTGCTCCTCATGCCAGAGGAAGCGGGTGCTCAGCCCAACACACCCCTCGAGGGCCCAGCGCACGTCGCGGTCGCAGTTCGAGCCGGGAAAGACCACGATGCCAACGCTCATCGCTCGGTCTCCTCACTGCTGACTGCACCGGCAAGAAACTCCACCTGCCAGTTCTCGATCACCGGATTGGCGAGCAGCCTGTCGCTGAGCAACTCGATCTGCTGGCGTGCCGTGGCCGCATCGGCAGCCTCCAGCTCCAGCTCGATCGCCTTGCCGATCCGCAGCCGGTGGACACCATCGATACCGAGACGGGCTGCAGCGGCTCGGGTCGCCTCACCAGCGGGGTCGAGCACGGATGGTCGCAGCGATACCTGGACGCGGGCTTGGAAAAGGGGCACCGGGGCAGGGAGAGGTTTGTTAAATCTTGGCAGCCGGTCGCGCCGCTCCCCGCGCGACTGGTCAGGTTGAGAAGGTCAAACCGTTGCAGGGCCATGCCTGCCGCAGTGAGGTGGCAATCCGCCTGGAGCTGGCACTGGCGCCCCGCCGTGAAGTTGATGCTGGTGGGCACGCTTGTGCTGGCTGCGCCTCTGAAGGGGGGGAGTCAGCCGTTGCAGGCTGATGGGCCGCTCGACCCTGTGGAGCTGCGTTGCCGGATGGGTAACGGTCCCTGGCGCGATTGCCTGATGGTGGTGGAGCAGATCGGCGCCACCTGGAGTCTTCAGGTGGGCTCCGAGCGTATCGACTTTGCCCACGATGGGCGCGGGCAGGTGCGGATGCAGCGGGGCAGGGCGGCCTGGATTCCCGTGCAATCGCGCTGGGGCAAGGACGCCACTCTCTGCTGGGACGGTATCTGTGCCAAGGGTGAGATCCCGCTGGACTGAGCGGCGTCTGTGGTCAGAAACGCTGGGCCAAGGCCTCCTGCAACTGATCCTGCTGAAGCGAGAAGCCGAGCACCACCAGTTCCAGGCCTGGCTCGGCCGGATCTCGGGCATCCGAGCTGCTGTCATACCAGCTCTCCAGCCGGGGGCCCACCGCCTGAATGTTCAGTGGCCTGGCCTTGCCGATCTGACGTAACCGGCCCTTGACCCGGATCAGGCCATGGCTGCGGATCAGCTCCAGCAGAGTGGCTTCCAGGATCTGCCGGTCCAGGTCACCATCCAGCCGCAGCACCACAGACTCGATCTGCACATGAGCATGGTCATGGTCATGGTGATCCTGGTCTGAGTGATCGTGCGCGTGGTCTGAGTGATCGTGCGCGTGCTTGTGCTCGTGCTGTTGGTGGCCGTGATCTGGGCGAGGCATCAGCGCTTCCGTGCTCTCCAGACCGAGGATCAGATCGGGATTGACGGCACCGCGCTCCATCGGCAGCACCGCTGTACCGGCCCGGATGCTGGCTCCGACCCGCAGCTGCACCCGGTCCAGATCGGCAGGGCTGAGCAGCTCGGCACGGCTGACCAGCACCAGGTCAGCACTGGCGAGCTGGTCTTCAAACAGCGCATCAATCGCCGTGGCGTGATCGAGGCTGGGGTCCGCCAATCGCTGGGCCTCAAGAGCCGCTGGATCTGCCACGACCGCTCCGTTGGCCAGCGCCTCCCCATCGACGACAGCCACCACGCCGTTAACCCAGGTGCTGCTGCGGATCTGGGGCCATTGAAAGGCTTCCAGCAAGGGTTGCGGCAGGGCAAGACCACTGGTTTCGACCAGAATGCCGTCTAACTGATCCGCCCGTTTCAGCAGAGACTGCATCGTTGGCAGGAAATCATCCTGCACCGTGCAGCAGAGACAGCCGTTGGCGAGTTCCACAAGCCGGCCATCCAGCTCCTCCTCATCGCAGAAGCCGCAGCTGCGGAGGAGATCGCCATCGATTCCCACTTCGCCGAACTCGTTCACCAGCACAGCCAGGCGTCGCTGGGAGTTCAGCAGCAGATGGCGGAGCAGGGTGGTCTTGCCGGCACCGAGGAAACCGGTCACCACAGTCACCGGCAGCCGCCGGGAGTTCTGCATTGTCATCACGATCAGGCGACCTGAGCGACCAGCGCCAGCGAGAGTCCGACCAGCAGCAGTCCCCAACCACGGCGCGCCAATGGACTCAGCCGTGACGCCAGGCCGCGCAGCAGACCGAGGGAGACAAGCAGCAGCAGAGCCTGACTGACCACCAGACCGATCAGATAGGAGAACATCGGCATGGACGTCCAGCCGAGAACCGAGGCGCTGAGGACGTAGCCATGCAGGGCCATCGCCGGAAACAGCATGGCGCTGGGCAGCAGGCCGAACAGCACCAGTCCCTCAGCCGCCACGGTGGCAGCCACGAGCAGTTCCGCCCCCGGCAACCCCGGCAGAACCAGACCAGCTGCGCTGCCAGCCAGGCCAACCACCAGCAGAGCCAGGGTCCAGCGGAATCGGCGCTGCAGTCCCAGCAGGCAGAGAGCGAGCAGGAACACGAGATGATCTGGACCGATCAGCGGATGCACCAGGCCACTGAGCAGACCGTTGAGCGGCGTGGGCTGCAGAGCGTTGATGTCGATCAGATGATGGGCGCGGACCGGTGCATCCAGCATCAGCGCCAGGAGTGCAGCTACGGCGATCCCGCAACGTTGCACCCCTGCCGAAAGAGGAAGGGCCTTGGAGCGCAGGCTGTACACAAACGATGCGACGTGGCGCGCTGAACGCGCGCCGGAGTGGAAGGCCATGAAGTGAACGGTCCGCGCCGCAATGGGGATGATCCGGCGGGCGTTCTGGCTGAGGCGGCCGAGGGCCACCTTTCACAGCTGCGGGACAGCGCCGGGCTTGCACCGGACTTTCCCCCTTACCTCCGGTGGCTGATCCCCACCGGAACCGGGACTGAATCGTAGTGCCCACCAATCAAACCGGGTCAACGGCAGGCAAGGCTCTCGCGAGTCTCCACACCAGTGGTCGGATTGGTGCCGCTGGCCCTGGCACAGAGGGCCTTCTGCTCCGGCAGATCCAGCACTGCATCGGTGAAGTCGGCCCCCTCAATGCGGGCACCGCCAAAACGACTCTGCATCAGCATGGCGTTTTGGAGCACGGCTCCGCTCAGGTTGCTCTCCTGAAAGCGGGTGGCATAGGCAACCGCATCGCGCAGATCGGCGCCATGCAGATCGGCACCGACCAAATTGGCGCCATTGAAGACTGCACCGCGCAGATCAGCCTCGCTGAAGTCAAACCCCGCCAGGGGTGCCTTGAGGAATTCGGCCTGCTGCAGATTCCGGCCGTGCTGATCAGGATCCAGATCCTGCAGGGATAGCTGCCCCCGCAGCTCGGGAGCCGTGATCGCAGCCGCAGCCGCAGGCCAACCGCCCAGGCCTGTCGCTCCGAGCGCCAAGACCAGCAGCAGGCTGAAGGCAGCGGCCACCAGCCGGACCAGCCGGCTGGTGGGAGGCTGCGCAGCTGGCAGCTGGGAGCTGAGGGGAGGCATGGAGACCAGACCTACGGTAGATAGCCAAGTTATGGCAATCATGGCGATGACCCTGCGGGTGGTGGTTCCTCCCCACCCCCTGATCGGGCACTGGCTGAGCGTGCTGCGCGATCGCGAGACCCCTGCTCCCCTCTATGCGACGGCCATGGCTGAGCTGGGGCGCTGGCTCACCTATGAAGCGCTGCGCCAATGGCTGCCCCACCGCGGGGTGCAGCTGCACACCGACCTGGCCACAACGGAGGGGCAGGTGGTGGATGGCACAGTCCCTCTGCTGGCATGCGTGCTGGGCACAGCCGCCCTGGGCATCTGGGATGGAGCCCGACCGGTACTGCCGACGTCGCGGGTGCTCCATCTGACGCAGGCCGATCCGGTTCTGCCTGCGGATCTCGATCGCCGCTGCGGCGTGCTGGTGTTCGCCGCCGAGGTAGCCAGTGGGCGGAGTCTGGGCCGGTTGATCGAGCGACTGGCAGAGCAGGGGCTCAGCGGTGAGCGACTGCGGGTGATCACACCCCTGGTGGCGAGCCCGGGCCTGCAGCTGCTTGGGGAGTGCTGTCCCGATCTCACGCTGCACACAGCCTGCATTGATCCGGAGCTGGATGGGGAGGGCCGGATCCGACCGGGAATCGGCTGCGTGGCGGATCGTTTGTTTGCCGGTCACAATCTCGAGGCGGTGGAGCGGCCTGCCTAGGCTTCGAGCAGCACTTTCAGCAACGAACCGACATGGCGCGGCGCATGGAACGGCCCATAGACGATGCAGGGGGAGCTGGCCTGCTCGGCAGCGTGGTGGCCGGCGCCATGATCGGAGCCGCTGGACTGGCCTGGTGGCTGCTTTCGGAAGCGGAACGCCGGCGCGGGCTAGCCCGCCAGCAACGCGGTCTGAATCTTGGTCGTCTCCAGAGTGGCGGCGACCCGCTCGATCCGTTGCCAGCCAGCCAGGTGCACCCCCTGGAGGAGCGCGAACTGCATCGCAAGGTTCAGGAACTCAACCAGGCGATCGAGGCGGTGCGGCGCCAGCTTGAACAGTTGCAGCCCCAGGGCTGAGCACCGTGCCGCCTGGTCGCTCGGTAGGTTTCTCCCAGTGAGCCGTTCCAGTCATGCTCCGCTCCGCCGCGATCACGCAGGGGATTCAGCGTTCTCCAAACCGCGCCATGTTGCGGGCAGTGGGGTTCGGCGACGGTGACTTCAGCAAGCCGATCATTGGCATTGCCAACGGTTACAGCACGATCACACCCTGCAATCTGGGTCTGAATGATCTGGCCCGTCGAGCCGAAGAGTCGGCCTATGCCGCCGGGGCGATGCCCCAGATGTTCGGCACGATCACGGTGAGCGACGGCATTTCAATGGGCACGGAAGGGATGAAGTACTCCCTCGTGAGCCGCGAAGTGATCGCTGATTCCATCGAAACGGCCTGCAACGCCCAGAGCATGGACGCCCTGCTGGCGATTGGGGGCTGCGACAAGAATATGCCCGGCGCGATGCTAGCCATGGCCAGGATGAATATTCCGTCGATCTTCGTATACGGCGGCACGATCAAGCCTGGCAAATTGGGTGCTTGCGATCTCACGGTGGTGAGTGCCTTTGAAGCGGTGGGGCAGTACAGCGGTGGCAAGATCGACGAACAGGAACTGACGGCGATTGAGAAAAATGCCTGCCCGGGCGCCGGCAGCTGCGGCGGCATGTTTACCGCCAACACCATGAGTGCCGCCTTCGAGGCCCTGGGCCTGAGCCTGCCCTACAGCTCCACCATGGCGGCAGAGGATCCTGAAAAAGCAGACAGCGCCGCTCGCAGCGCCGAGGTGCTGGTGCAGGCGCATCAGGCGATGATCCGCCCCCGCGACCTGATGACCCGGAAGGGTTTCGAGAATGCGATCGCGGTGATCATGGCCGTGGGTGGATCCACCAATTCGGTGCTTCACCTGCTGGCGGTGGCCCGCACAGCTGGTGTGGAGCTGAGAATCGAGGATTTCGAGACAATCCGCCAGCGGGTGCCGGTGATCTGCGATCTCAAGCCCAGCGGCCGCTACGTCACCGTGGATCTGCACCGGGCCGGTGGCATTCCCCAGGTGATGAAGTTGCTGCTGAATGCAGGCCTGCTTCACGGCGACTGCCGAACCATCGAGGGCAAGACCCTGAACGAGGTGCTGGCGAACGTGCCCTCCGAGCCGCCGGCAGATCAGGACGTGATCCGACCGCTCAGCAATCCGCTCTATGCCAAGGGCCATCTGGCGATTCTCAAGGGAAATCTGGCTGAGGAAGGAGCTGTGGCGAAGATCAGCGGTGTCAAGAATCCGATGATCACCGGTCCGGCCCGGGTGTTTGAGAGCGAGGAAAGTTGCCTGGCCGCCATTCTTGACAAGCGCATCAATGCCGGAGACGTGTTGGTAGTGCGCAACGAAGGGCCTGTGGGCGGGCCAGGCATGCGCGAGATGCTGAGCCCCACCGCTGCCATCGTTGGCCAGGGCTTACTCGATTCAGTGGCCCTGATCACCGATGGACGTTTTTCGGGTGGATCATTCGGCCTGGTGATCGGACACGTGGCACCGGAGGCTGCGGTGGGGGGCACGATCGGCTTGGTGCAGGAAGGCGACAGCATCACGGTCGATGCGACCCGGTTGCTGATCGAGCTGAATGTGGATGACGAGGAGATCGCGAACCGCCGCCGCAATTGGGTGAAACCTCTGCCTCGGTACCGAACTGGTGTGCTGGGCAAGTACGCCCGGCTGGTCAGTTCCAGCAGCAAAGGAGCCGTCACAGACCCGATCGACGACTGACTGTTGATGGCTTTGTGGCCACGGTCTCGCGCCGATACCGCCATCTCTGCAGCTCGATCCTCCAGCGGGTGCTGCAGTAACCACGCGAAGGCGTTTTATTCCTGCACTCAGCGACCGTGCAGGGCGGCAATTGGCAGGACCACGCCGGGACTGGTTGCGAACAGATCGCCCTGCACCCAACAGCTCCACCGCTCTGAGCGGCCGAGCGTTGTGGAGGGGCCGCCCGCCGCAGCGGATGCCCCGTCCACAACGGCGCACTGATGCGGTGCAGGTCGCTGGGAGCGGGGCCGCATCCAGTCAGCGACCTTGAACGGGGCGTAGGGCGAGGAGGGGGTGAGGGGCGCAGGCGCAGCCATGGCGAACGGGCCGGCCCAGACCGGCAAGAATGGAATACACCTGTACTAGCCCGGATGGTACAGGTGTGTCAACCAAAGAAGCCCTTCGACTGCAGAAACAGTCCGATCAGCAACAGGGGGCCGAGGGTGGCGGCCAGCGCAGTGAGCTTGAGGCGAAGCGGAGAGACCTGTTGATCGCTGTGACGAATCGCCATCGGGGCCTGGATCGGAAGCGGTCGGCTGCAGCGTAGGCACCCCCAGGTCGACGATGGAGCCACTGCTCAGCGCCCCCGTCGTTACGATCCGGAGGCTGAGCGCTCAAGGTCACGATGGCTGTTACGTACCCCCGCAAGATTCTCAACACCATCAGTCCCCGCGAGGTGATGACGGAAGTGGTGAAGAAGCGCAATCTCCAGGTGCTGTTTCTGAACAGCTATCGCTTCAACGAGCAGCGATCCTGCCTGGAGCTGACCAGCCTGATCGAATCCTTGAACGGCCAGCCTCCTGAACTGGTACGGGATCTCGCACGCCATGTCAGCGATGAGGCGCGCCATGCCGTGTGGCTCACCGATCTGCTTTATGAAATGGGAGAGGATCTGGGCACCCCTGAAAGCGGTTCTTATATCGACGAGCTGAACCGACTGCTTGATCTGAACGGCAGCGACGTGCAGAGGGAGGATGGGCTGATTGCGGCGCTCGCCTCGATCAACGCCACCGAGAAGCGTGGCTGTCAGGCCTTTTCAGCGCACATCGCCGCCCTGCGCGAGGCCCCGGCCACCGAAGAGAACATCCGGATCCGCGAAACCTTGGAGAAGATCCTGCCTGAGGAGGCCGGTCATGTGAGCTGGGGCAGCCGCTGGCTCGGCCGGATTGCAAGCCGCAGCACTGACCACAGAGCCCGGGTCAATGCAGCCAAACGGAAATACGCCATGATCGAGCATGCCGCCTTCGAGGCCGGTATGGACATCACGGCTGGAGCCGAACTGCGTCGGCTCGGCAATCTGGTCGAAATCGCCAACACCCTGCCTGTGTGGGAGCGTCCGGCCTATCTGCTCGAGCGGCTCCCCCAGGCACTGCTTTCGCAGGATCTCCAGAAATCCCGCCTGAACGCGGTGAAGCGGGTCTGGGAGGAGCAACCGGAGATGCTGATCGAGCAGTTCGTGCCGATGTTCCTCAAAGGGCTGCAGAATCTGCGCCCTTCCCTCGCCTCCATCTCCAGCAACTGACCCCTGCACCTGGAAACAGGAGTTCGACTGAATCGACTTGACTGATCGACTTGACTG
>JBBASO010000004.1:0-47605 GCA_040399265.1 Prochlorococcaceae cyanobacterium | reverse complement strand
TCGACTCCAGCTCAGCGCCATGAACCCGGAGATTGGCTTGCTTGTTGGATCAGGGTGATTTGGCTCTCGAGGTGAGGCGGTGGATCAGATTCCGCTGGATGAGAAGACAGTCGCGGTGATTCAGGTCCCCGCCAGCAGGGCCCGCACCCGCCGGCAGAAAGCCTCCAGCGGTGCTCCATCCAGGGGACGTTCACAAGGCCTGCCATCGTCAGCCTGAAGCCAGAGCGGGTGGTTCCCGTGCCAGAGGATCGGTGCCTCATCATCCAGCACCCGGCTCAGCATCAAGTTGAGCTCATCGCCACTGCGGTACAACTCCAGCTCAAGGTCGTGCTCGGGCCGGCGGCTGCCTTCGGCATCTCTGGCCTCTAAGCGCAGCGGCAGATCGAGCACCACACGCACTGGCGGAGCAGCATCACTGCGGTGGTTCTTGTCTGGATGCGCTGCTCGAACAGCGTGCTGCCATGGGGGGTGGCAAAGATCTGCCGCTCTTGCCAGCGCCTCCAGGCTCAGATCCAGGCATTCCTCAGACATCCGCACGGCTCTTCCTGTCTCTTGAACGGCTCACGGCAGCGCCTCGATGCGGCGAATCAACAACCGCAGCGGGCCCGCCCGAAAGCCTGGATTCGGCCCACCGCTGTCATTGAAGCGGGAATGAAGAATCTGCAAGCGTCTGATCCGGGCCGGGTCAAACCGCAGGGGCAGGGCAAGCGGTCGGGCGCGCACGCTGGCTGTCAGGCGTTGGAACGGCAACACCACCCGGCTGATGCCGTGGGGGTCCGTATCGAATTCCACAACCCAGCGCAAACCGCCCGGGATCAACTCGGCAGCCCCAGTCACCCTATCGGCGCAAGCGATAGCCAGTTTGTAGCGTCGACCATCACCCTCCAGCTCCATCGCAAGCGCCGTGTAACCGCTGAGATTGAGCGGCGGCACGAAATCAGCTGAGCGGCAACTCACAAAGCCACCGCCTTCCTCGACCACCTCTGATTCCATCAGCAATCCTGCAGAGCCAGCGCTGCAGTTGCCCGAACTGCGTCCCCCCATGATCGTGTCGTTGAGCGTGGTCCAGCCACTGAACCCAGCTCCGGCTGCGATCAGAAGGTGATCGAGATCCGCCTGAGAATCGCCGGCCATCAAAGGGTGAGATCGGCGGCGGCAGCCTGATCGGCGAAGACGCAGATGCGTCCACGTGGCTGCACCAGGCGGGCCGGTGTCCGTTCGTCTGGCTCCTCGGGATCGAGCAAGCGCTGCAGGGCCTCACGTTTGCTGGCGCCACTGACCAGAAACACAACCTGGCGCGCTGCTGACAGCACCGGCGCCGTGAGAGTGATGCGGGGCAAACCCTTCCCTTCACCCACCGTGACGAGCTTGCTCCGCTCAGCCGCAGCGGCTGTGCCGGGGAAGAGCGAGGCCGTGTGGCCGTCGTCGCCCAGGCCAAGCAGCACCAGATCGAGGCTGGGGGGATCGCCTGCACAGAGTTGACGCAGTAGCGCCTCGTAGGCCAGGACCCCTTCGGCGGGCGAAGCCAGATCGGTGCAAACGGGATGGAGGCGCGCTGAGCTTGCCGACGGCTGAGCGAGCAGCGTTGCCCGCAACATACGGGCATTGCTGGCCGGATCATCGGCAGGCACCCAGCGCTCATCCCCGAGCAACACATCAACCCGTTCCCAGGGGAGATGCTCCTGACCCAAACGGATGTAGGTGGCCTTGGGAGTCTCACCACCGGCAAGGGCGATCTGGGCGCGATCCCGTTCCGCCAGAGCCAGGTCAATCGCCGAGGCGATCGTTTCAGCACAACGGGCAGCCAGATCGTCGGCGCTGCCAACAACCACCAGGTGAACCTTGCCGAACTCGGCAGTCATCTCAGCCATCCTTCAGGCCAACCATTCGGTGTGGAACGTGCCGGCACGGTCGACCCGCTCGTAGGTATGGGAGCCGAAGCAGTCGCGCATGGCCTGCACCAGATTCTGGGGCAGGCGGCCGGTGCCGTAGCTGGTGATGTAGTCGAGGGTGCTGCTGAAGCAGGGCACCGGGATTCCGGCCAGGGCGGCGCCGGCCACCACCTGGCGCAGGCCAGCCAGGCGGCTGTTCACCTGCTGGGCAAACCAGGGATCCACCAGCAAGTTGGGGAGCTCGGGGTTGGTGCGGTAAGCGTCCTGAATGCGCTGCAGCAGGCGGGCACGGATGATGCAGCCACCCTTCCAGATCTGGCCGATGGCGGCCATGTCGAGGTTGTAGTTATGCAGCTTGGAGGCCTCCTGCAGCAAGGCCATGCCCTGGGCATAGCTGGCAATGCTGGCCAGAATGGTGGCATCACGCAGGGCGGGCATCGCATCCGCCGGATCACCGAGGTCGAAGGCGTGGCTGGGCTCACTGCTGGGGCGGGCCGCCGGCAAGGTGGCTTCAGCAGCCAGTCGCTCGTGCCGCAGCGAACTCATCACCCGGGCGTTGAGGGCGGCATAGATGGTGGGCACGGCCACGCCCATGTTGAGGGCGCTTTCCACAGTCCAAAGGCCGGTGCCCTTCTGGCCTGCGGCATCCACGATCAGCTCCACCAGATCACCACCGCTCTCGGGATCCTTGGTGCGCAGGCACACCTCGGTGATCTCCACCAGGAAGGAGGCCAGCTCTTCGGTGCCGTTCCAGGCAGCCAGCACAGCGGCCATCTGGTCGCCATTCAGGCCTGCCACCCGCTTCATCAGGTCGTAGGCCTCGGCCAGCAACTGCTCGATGCCGTATTCGATGCCGTTGTGAACCGTCTTCACGAAGTGGCCGGCTCCGCCCGGACCGATGTAGGTGACGCAGGGGCCGTCATCCACCTGAGCGGCCATCTTGCGCACCAAGGACTCGATGGCGTCGTAGGCGGCACGAGTGCCGCCGGGCATCATGCTCGGGCCTTCCAATGCCCCCTTGGCACCACCCGAGACACCCATACCGATGAAGCCGAAGCTCTTGCGCTCCAGCTCTGCCACCCGGCGTTCGGTGTCGGTGTAGAGGGAGTTGCCGCCGTCGATCAGCAGATCTCCCTCCTCAAGCAGCGGTGAGATCTGCTCGATCACCGCATCCACAGCGGCGCCGGCTTTCACCATCATCAGGATGCGCCGGGGGCGCTCCAGAGCAGCGACAAACGCTTCAAGGGTTGGGGCACCCTCGATCTGCTTGCCAGCGCCGCGACCGGCGAGGAATTCCTCGGTCTTGGACCAGGTGCGGTTGTAGACGACGCTGGAGAAACCGTTGCGCTCTGCGTTGAGCACAAGGTTTTCACCCATCACGCCAAGGCCGATCAGGCCGAAATGTGCCGAGCCCATGGATGTGGTCAGGAGGCTGTGGCTTCAGTGTGATCAAGCCTTGGCAGATGCGCCGTGATCCGTCACACCCTGGTCACGTCCATGTCAGGAAGTGCTGGCCTGTTGGGCATCAGGCCAGCAGCAGCGGGGGACTGCACCGAGCTGCAGCCCTGCATCAAATGACGGTGCCGTCGGCGATCGTGCCGTTCTTCACCACCACAACAATGCCATTGCGAATGTAGAAGTTCAGTTCGGGGTGGTCAGCTTCCTCGACCCGGTCCTTGTTGATGATCGTGACGCCGTTGCCGATGCGCACGTTCTTGTCGATGATCGCCCCCTTCACCGTCGATCCCTGACCGATCCCGAGCGGGATGCCGCCCTGTTGCCGCAGCAACAGCCGCTCCTCGGTTGATTCAAAGTAATCAGCTCCCATG
Organism: Prochlorococcaceae cyanobacterium; assembly: GCA_040399265.1. Taxonomy (GTDB): domain Bacteria; phylum Cyanobacteriota; class Cyanobacteriia; order PCC-6307; family Cyanobiaceae; genus NIES-981. The sequence goes on along the minus strand of JBBASO010000004.1, from coordinate 43,884 downwards.
ACCAGGGTGTCCTGGAGAACAACCTCGTTCTCAACGCGACTGCGAATGCCGAGCACGCAGCGATGGATGCTGCAGGCTTTCAGCAGGGAACCTTCACCGATGATCGACTGGGTAACCTGCGCGTCTTGCAGCTTGCTGGGAGGCAGGTAGCGCGGCCTGGTGTAGATCGGAAACTTCTCGTCGTAAAAGGAGAAGGGTGGGTTGGGTTGCTCCGTGAGCGCCAGATTGGCCTCATAAAAAGCACCGATTGTACCGATATCCTCCCAGTAATCATTGAAGAGATAGCTTTGAAGGCGATCGCCGCGTTCGAGCGAGACAGGAATGATTTCCTTGCCGAAATCCGTGGCCGTGGGGTTGGTGGCGAGCAAATCGAACAAGGTGCGACGGCTGAAGACATAGATCCCCATGGAAGCAAGGTGGGGCCTTTGCTCAGCTTCCTCAGCGCTCAGCCCCAGGCTCTGGGTGTCGACGCGCATCGCCTCGAGGGCCGCGCCCTTGGGTTTTTCCCGGAATTCCTGGATGCGACCGCTGCTGTCGGTGCGCATCAGCCCGAAACCCTCGGCCTGCTGGGGGTCAACAGGCAGTGCACCGACCGACAGATCTGCACCGGTGTCGATGTGATGCTGAACGAAACGGCCATAATCCATCCGATAGAGCTGGTCTCCGGAGAGGATCAGGTAGTGGTCCACATCCCATTCCTGGAACAGCCACTGGTACTTGCGCACAGCATCAGCTGTGCCCTCGAACCAACTGGGGCTATCAGGGGTCTGTTGCGCAGCCAGCACCTCAACAAAACCCTGACCGAAGCCGGCAGAGAGGTTGTAGCTCATCGTCAGATGACGATTGAGTGAGGCGCTGTTGAACTGGGTGAGAACGTAAATCTTGTTGATCTCTGAATTGATGCAGTTGCTGATCGGGATATCGATCAGTCGATACTTACCAGCCAGCGGTACCGCTGGCTTGGCCCGCATCTTCGTGAGTGGGTAGAGCCGGGTGCCGGCCCCGCCGCCCAGGATGATCGCCAGAACACGTTTCATACCTCAAAGTCCCCATCCGTGGGCTGGGCAGACCGTAGGGGAGCGGCCTGCCCGTGGGCGAGCTACCGAGTCACCCCCGGCACGAACTGTTGCAGAGATCACCAAGAGCCCGGCGCTGAAGACCCATCGCTCAGGCCCCGCATTGGGGGTCGTGGAGTTCGAACAGCTCTTCGAGCACCCGCATGGCGGCCTGGCGTTGGTGACGGGGCTGGGGCGCACGGATGTTGGTGACCGGCGTATGCAAGATCTTGTTGATGATTCCCTTACTGAGAGCCTCCACCACTTTGCGCTCCCGAGCAGAAAGGTCTGGCCCCATCCGGCTCAAAGCCTTCTGCAGTTCCTGCTCCCGGATGTCCTCGAGCTGGCGGCGCAGGCGGTTGACCACCGGCACGGCCTCAAGTCCATCCCACCATTCCAGAAACAGGCGGGCTTCCTCCGCAAGCATGCCTTCAGCCTCGGCGGCGATCTCACGGCGCGCCTCCTGGTTTCGGGTCACCACCTCCTGAAGGTCATCGACATCGAACGACTGCACGCCGCTGAGGGAGGCGCAATCGGCCGCAATGTTGCGCGGCACACCGATGTCAATCAACATCAGCGAGCTGCGCCGGTTCAAGGCTTCCAGACGGGCCGGGGTGATGATCGGTTCTTCCGCAGCCGTGCTGGTGAACACCAGCGAGCAGGTGCTGAGGCAGTGATCGAGGTCTGTCAACGGCCGGCACTGCACCGGCAGGGAGGGAAAATCCGCTGCCAGCACCTCTGCCCTGCTCACCGTACGGTTCAACAGCACCACCCCTCGGCAACCCTTGGCCTGCAGGTGCTGGAGCAGCAACCGGGACATGCGCCCAGCTCCGACCACCGCGACCTGCTCCTGGTCGAGGCTGACAAGCTCATCAAGACCACGGTTTTGGCCGACCTTCAACTGGGACAGTTCAACGGCCGCTGAACTGATCGACACAGCACCAGTGCCGAGGTTGGTTTCGGTGCGCACCCGCTTGCCGGTGCTCACCGCCTGGTTAAGAAGCCGGTTGAGAATCGGCCCCACCGAACGGTGCTCCTGGCCGAGGCGCACCATCTTCTTCACCTGGGAGAGAATCTGACCTTCTCCGAGCACCAGTGAGTCGAGACCAGCCGCCACACGCAAGAGGTGCGCGACCGCTTCGTCGTGGTGGAACGTGAACAGATGAGGGGTGAGCTGCTCGATCGGCAGCCCGGAGTGATCACTGAGGAAGGACCCAACCGCACGAATTCCCTGCTCCGGATGACGCAGCAGGGCATAGATCTCCAGACGGTTGCAGGTGCTGAGAATGGAGGCCTCCAGCACTTGGTCGTCATGGCGCAGCTGCTGGAGGGAGGCCTCCATCGTCTGCTCGGGGATGCTGAGCCGCTCACGGATTTCCACCGGAGCGGTGTGATGGCTCAGTCCGACGACTGCAATGTGCATGGAGGAGGCGCCGTTCAGCGGATCAGATGAACGCGGGATCGGGCCAGTGTCAACGCAGGGCGATGCTCTGAGCGCCGTCCTTGATGTGCACCGTTGTGGTGAAACGGGCGGTGTTGTCGAGGGTGCTGATCACCAGTGAACTGGTACGAGTGCAGTCTTTCTCAAACTTCACCCCATCGAACAGCAGACCATCCGTGATGCCGCTTGCAGCAAACACCACATTTTGTCCGCAGGCCAGCTCATCGGCCTCATACACCTTGTCAGGATCGGTGATTCCCATCTCAGCAAGGCGGGCCAGGTTGCCCTCCCGGGTCAGCCCTTCCCACTCCTTGGTCTGGGCGACAGCCGGGTCATAAACCAGCTGACCCTGGAAGTGACCGCCGAGCGCACGCAGGGCGGCGGCGGAGATCACGCCCTCAGGCGCCGCACCGATACCCATCAGGCAGTGGGTGCCGGTGCCGGCGAATCCACAGGCGATGGCGGCCTGCACGTCTCCATCGGAGATGGGCTGAACCCGGGCACCGGTTGCACGAATTTCCTTGATCAGATCCTTGTGGCGGGCGCGATCCATCACCACAATCACCAGTTCATCCTTGGGTACACCCAGACACTGGCTGAGAATCTCGATGTTTTCGGTGGCCGACTTGCGGATGTCCACCTTCCCCTTTGCAGCCGGCGGTGCCGCCAGCTTGTTCATGTAAAAGTCTGGAGCATTGAACAGGCCGCCGCGATCCGAGGCAGCCAGCACGGCCATCGAGCCCCGCTGGCTGTTGGCACAGAGGTTGGTGCCTTCGCATGGATCAACGGCGAAATCAACGCCGGGACCGGTGCCACTGCCAACCTCTTCACCGATGTAAAGCATGGGAGCTTCATCGCGCTCACCTTCGCCGATCACGATGCGGCCCTGCATCTCGATCTTGAGCATGCGCTCGCGCATCGCCTCAACAGCAGCTGCGTCGGCCTCGTTCTTGAGGCCCATGCCGGTGAGCCTGGCCGAGGCGATGGCGGCCTGTTCGACGACCTCGAGAATTTCCTGGATGAGGGTGCGATCCACGGTGATCCGGCTGGGGGTGGGACTGAAGGCTCGGGAACCGGAAGCAGAGCAGGGGCCTGATCAGTGGTGGTTCTGGGCGGTGACCGCTTCCAGGCCGGCACAGATGGCTGTCGCTACACGGCCTATCGAGCCTGAAGCGGCGCCACTGTATCAGCGACTTCATCGGATCGGACCAGCGCTGCGGCGGCTGTCGGCGGCACCGGCAGCACCGCTTCCTACAATCCCGGCCCCCCTCCCGGCCACGTCATGACCAGCAAGTCCCTGGTGGTATCCCCATCCATCCTCTCGGCCGACTTCTCACGGCTTGGCGATGACGTTCGGGCCGTCGATCAAGCCGGCGCCGACTGGATCCACGTGGACGTGATGGACGGCCGGTTCGTGCCCAACATCACCATCGGCCCTCTGATCGTTGAGGCCCTGCGGCCTGTCACCAGCAAGCCGCTCGACGTGCACCTGATGATCGTGGAACCCGAGAAGTATGTGGCCGACTTCGCCAAGGCAGGTGCCGACATCATCTCGGTGCAGGTTGAGGCCTGTCCGCACCTGCATCGCAACCTTGCCCAGATCAGGGATCTCGGCAAAATGTCAGGTGCCGTGCTCAATCCCAGCACCCCCCTCGACACCCTGGATTACTGCCTGGAGCTGTGCGACCTGGTACTGATCATGAGCGTGAACCCTGGCTTCGGCGGTCAGAGCTTCATTGAGAGCCAGGTGCAGAAGATCCGCGACCTGAGGCGTCGTTGCGACGAAAAAGGGCTCGATCCCTGGATCGAGGTGGACGGCGGCATCAAGCCTGGCAACGCCTGGAAGGTGATCGAGGCGGGCGCCAACGCGATCGTGAGTGGATCCGGTGTGTTCGGTGCGACCGACTACGCAGAGGCCATCCAGGGGATCCGCAGCAGCCGTCGGCCTGAACCAGTGCTGGCCTGATCAGCCGGCAGGACTCGTTATGCCCGCTCCCCGCCAACCCAGCTCCGGCAGGCGCTAAGGCGGTGGAGCGCAGCAGGGAAGAGACTGAAATCTTCCCTGCTGCTGCGCTCTGTGGTCAGCTGTCAAAGAACCAGCCATAGCTGTGTAGGCCGATGCCCAGCAGATTGACGCCGATGTAGCAGACAACAATCACCACGAGCCCGGCCGCAGCGACCAAGGCCGGGCGTCGGCCTTGCCAGCCGCGGATCAACCGAGTGTGCAGATAGGCGGCATAGACAAGCCAGCAGATCAGGGCCCAGGTCTCCTTGGGATCCCAGCTCCACCAGCTGCCCCAGGCTTCATTCGCCCAGACAGCGCCGCTCACCAGCCCGACAGAGAGGAGCAGAAAGCCAACCGTGATGGTGCGGTAGCTGAGCGAGTCCAGCTGTTCAACCATCGACATCGACACGCTGCTGAGCCTGAGAGGGGCCGCCATTGCCCCAGGCCCATCACTGCTCAGGCTCCCCTGACGATATCCACCGCTGCCGATGGAGCTGCTGCGCAGCTCCAGGGCTTCACCACGGTCCGTGAACAGAACGGCGATCGACAGCAGAGAGCCGACCAGCAGCGCCGCATAGCTGAGCATGATCACGCTCACATGCATCACGAGCCAGCTGGAGCGGAGCGCCGGCACCAATGGGGACGCTTCCTGCAGGCGGTCCGGCAGGGCGAAACTGGCAAAGGCCACGCAGCCAAGTCCGATCGGCGTGGCAGCGGCAGCCACCAGGGGCGAAGGCCAGGAGCGCTCCACCAGCAACTGGGTGAGCGTGCAGCCCCAGGCCAGAAAGCAGAGCGACTCATAGAGGTTGCTGATCGGAAAGTGGCCAGAGTCGATCCAGCGCAGCACCAGCTGAGCCGTGAGGCAGAGGTTGGCAGCTGCGACCAGCAAGCGCACCGGCGAGCTGGCGCTGCCTCCGCTCAAGGCCCAGAAGGACAGGGGCAGCACCAGCAGCAGCAGGGCAAAGGCTGCCAGGCCAAGACCCAGCACGGGGTCATGCAACAGATCGGGCAAGGTTCAGATCATTCCGCCGCATCAGTCTGGCGCCTCGACCCACCGGCAGCGGGTTCATCGGCTGGCCCGTTGCAACAGGCCCCCACCAATCAGCAAACCGATCAACACCGGCGACCAGGCGGACAGGATCGGGGCCAGGAGCCCTTTCACCCCGATGGAGCTGAAGCTGAAGGCCACCAGGTAGTAGCCGAAAATCAACAGCACGCTCAGGCCAAAGCCCTGGCTCCGGCTGCGACGGGAGTTCGGCCTCACCCCCAGACTGCTGCCCATCAGGCCGAACACCAGACACACGGCCGGAAAAGCAAACTTTTCCTGGATTCGCACACGCAGCTTACGGGCACCTTTTATATCCCCAGATTCACGTAAAAGACGTTCAGCGGTGCGTGCCTGTCCGATGGTAAGGGCGTTTGCATCCTTGGGCAATTTGGCAATCGCAATCGGCTCACTGCCGAGTGGATAAAGATAGCGATCAAATGCCGCCGTTGTATTTGGCGCATCAGCATCATCTCCGACCACATAAACATGACCATCGAAGAATTCCCACTGCGCTTCAGCTGGATTCCAGCTCGCTCGTTGCGCCGTAAGCATCAGGCGCTGACCAGGCCGGGAAAGATCGAGGAGAGTGACATCCTCCATCACTCCTTTATTGAAGCGCTGGGCATAGAAAAAATGAGTCAGGGCCTTCTCGCGTGAGCCATCCTGCAACTCAATATCACCGTAACGTGAATAGGTAACCCTGTCATTCTGTTCACCGGTTACAGCCCGGCCGATGGCTCGATTAAGGGTGGCCTTGGCTTGAAAAAGCGTATGGGGAACCACGGCTTCGTTGAAACCGAAGGTGAGCAAAGTCATCACCAAGGCGAGGCAGACAGCCGGCACCACCATCCGCCAGGTGGCCACGCCGACGCTGCGCAAGGCCGTGAGCTCGCTGTTGCCGGACAGCTTGCTGTAGGTAAGCAGGGTGGCCATCAAGGTGGCCATCGGAAAGGACAGCACCAGGAAGGAGGGGAGCTCCAGCAACAGCACCTGCACAGCCGCATCGAGCGGCAGACCGGACTCCGCAACCCGGCGCACCAGCTCGAACACAGCGCCGACAGACAGCGACACGGCCGTGAAGGCAGCGATGCCGAAGATCAGTGGCCCGAAGAGCTCACCGAGGAGCCAGCGGTCGAGCAAGGGCAGGCGCCGCCAGGGGCCCAGGGTTGCAGTGATGGCCCGCTGAAGGGTGCTCACAGCCGGAAGCCCTCGCCGAGATAGTGGCGCCGCACCAAGGGATCATTTCCCACGGCTTTGGCGTCGCCAGCAGCCAGAATCCGACCTTCGGAAAGGATGTAGGCACGGTCTGTGATCGCCAGGGTTTCGCGCACGTTGTGGTCGGTGACCAGTAGGCCCATGCCGCGTTTCCGCAGGTCGGCGATCAGCTCCTGGAGATCGGCAACGGCGATTGGGTCGACACCGGCGAACGGCTCATCGAGCAGCAGGTAGCGCGGCCCGCTGGGGCCCACGGCCAGGGCGCGGGCCACTTCAGTGCGGCGCCGCTCGCCACCGGACAACTGGTAACCGCAACGATGCTGAAACGCATCGAGATGGAACTCGGCGACCAGGGTCTGCAGGCGCTCGCGCCGCTGCTCGGGTGCAACGCCGCTCTGCTCCAGAGCCAGGAGCAGGTTCTGCCGCACGGTGAGTTGGCGGAACACACTGGCTTCCTGCGGGAGATAGCCGATGCCAAGGCGGGCACGCTTGGGCATTGGCATGGCGGCGATGTCCTGACCGTCAAGCACGACTGAACCGGCATCAGGCCTCAGCAAACCGGTCACCAGGCCAAATGTGGTGGTTTTGCCAGCCCCATTGGGACCGAGCAGCCCCACCACCTCCCCCCGGGCGAGCTGGATGGAGACACGATCCACCAGCACCCTGCCGCCGATCGCCAGGGTCACACCCACAAGCTCCAGGCTCATCGGGGGGAGAGTGGCAGGAGGGTCTGAGGCTGCGTTGGCCTGGCTCGCTGGCCCTGCAGCGGGGCGATCGGGAAGCGACTCAGCACCTGGGAGCCCTGGGGAGGTTCAGCCACGAAGCGCTGCTGATCGACCAGGTAGGTGATGCGCTCGGCACGGATCGAGGGACCCTCAGCCTGAATAACATCGACATCCCCACTGAGAACGACCCGACCTTCACGGCTGAAGTACTGGGCCTGACGGGCGGTGGCCACCAACTTCTGATCGGGATAGACGATGCGCACGTTGCCAGTGGCCGTGATCACACCCGTGAGATTGTCTGCCCGTTGCACATCTGACTCGATCGACACCTGACCGGTGGTGCCGGCGGGCTGAGCCCGCAACGTCAGCGGCAGCAGGCAGGCAGCCAGGAGCAGCAGTGGCGCAAAACGGTTAACCATATGCCCTGAATTTAGGCAGGTGATCCGCCGCAGGCAGGCTTGAGGGTGGGTGGTGGCAGACAGTCGCCGAACTGCTCGCTTTGAAGCAGCTGGAGCCAGCGGCTGGCCTGGCTCCGAAGCTGGAGCAGATCGAGGCCGAGGGCCTGATCAGGACAACGGCGCAGACGACCCAGGCCCTCGCCGGTAAGAATCGTGGCACCGCGCCGATTGCCTTGCTCGAAATGCAGCTGAGCGACGGCCAGCTGCAGGATTCCCTGCAGCAGAGGCCGCATCGTCCCACTGCTCTCATGCCAGAGCTCCTCAAACAGATCGTGAGCGCTGTACCAGGCCCCACTATTGAACAATCCAACCGCGTCAAGGAAGCGGGGATCGACCATCAGCGCACGCTCACCTGAATCGGTTGCGTCTGCTGCTGGCATAGCGGCGACTGGAGTGGGCGTCTGAGGATGTTCGTGCGAAGACTCTGGAGCCTGGTTCACCGTTTGGCAGGCTTCTTTGCAGGCAGCTTGCGCAGCCGGATCGACTCCGGAGTGACCTCAAGCATCTCATCGGGACCGATGTACTCAAGCGCGCGCTCGAGGGTCATCTGGATCGGAGCCTGCAGGGTATCGAGCACTTCAGCGCCAGCTGAGCGGATATTGGTCACCTGCTTGGCTTTGCAGACGTTGAGCTCGAGGTCGGGCGGTCGGTTGTGCTCACCGACGATCATCCCCTTGTACACCTTGGTGCCAGGCGTGATGAAGAACTGACCCCGATCTTCCGCACCCTTGAGCGCATAGAAGGTGGCCGTGCCTTCCTCGAAGGCGATCAACACACCGTTGCGACGGTTGTCCATGTCGCCCTGCATCGGGCGGTAATCGAGGAAGGAGTGGCTCATGATTCCCTCGCCGCGGGTGGCGCGGATGAACTCGCCGCGGAAGCCGATCAGACCGCGGGCCGGCACCACGAACTCCAACTGGGTACGGCCGTCGTTGGTGTTCTCCATGTTCTGCATCTCGGCCTTGCGCACGCCGAGTTTCTCGATGCAGGCGCCCACCGATTCCTCAGGCACATCCAACACCAGGGTTTCGTACGGCTCGGAGGGTGTGCCATCGATGGTGCGGAAAATCACCTGCGGCTGGCTCACCTGGAATTCATAGCCCTCGCGGCGCATCGTCTCGATGAGGATGCCCAGGTGCAGTTCACCGCGACCGCTGACGGCCCAGCGATCCGGTGAGTCGGTGTCCTCGACCCTGAGAGCCACATTGGTGAGCAACTCCTTGTTGAGGCGATCGCGTACCTGGCGGCTTGTGACGAACTTGCCCTCCTTGCCGGCAAAGGGCGAGTCATTGATCACGAAGGTCATCTGCAGGGTGGGTTCGTCCACCTTGATCAGCGGCAGCGCCTCCGGGTTGTCCGGGCAAGCGATTGTCTCACCGATGTTGACTTCATCGAAACCGGCCACGGCCACGAGATCCCCGGCGCGGGCCTCCTCCACCTCGACTCGCTGCAGGCCCTGGAAGCCCAGAAGCTTGCTGATGCGGCCGCGCTTGACGCTGCCGTCATCGCGCAGCAGCGCCACGGGCTGGTTGGCGCGGATCGTGCCGTTGTGAACGCGGCCGATCATGATCCGGCCGAGGAAATCGCTGTAGTCGAGAGTGGTCACCTGCAGCTGCAGGGGCTTCTCGGGATCCCCCACCGGCGGCGGCACATGGCGAAGGATTGCATCAAACAGTGGCCGCATGTTGTCGCTTTCTGTCTTCATGTCCGGCTTGGCGTAGCCGCCCATGCCGCTGCCGAACAGATAGGGGAAGTCGCACTGGTCGTCATCGGCGCCCAGCTCGAGGAACAGATCGAGCACCTTGTCGACAGCCACCTCGGGATCAACCCGAGCCCGGTCGATCTTGTTCACGAAAACGATCGGGCGCAGGCCCTTCTCGAGGGCTTTCTTGAGTACGAAACGGGTCTGCGGCATCGGACCTTCGTTGGCATCGACGATCAGCAGGCAGCCGTCGACCATGCCCAGCACCCGCTCAACCTCACCGCCGAAGTCGGCGTGCCCCGGGGTGTCAACGATGTTGATACGGATCCCCTCGTAGTCCACCGCCGTGTTCTTGGAGAGGATGGTGATGCCGCGCTCCCGCTCCAGATCGTTGGAGTCCATCACGCAGGTGGGCACCGCCTCGTTGTCGCGGAAAATGCCGGACTGGGCCAGCAGCGCATCCACCAAGGTGGTCTTGCCGTGGTCAACGTGGGCAATGATCGCGATATTGCGAATCGGCGTGCCGGGATGGACGGCGCTCATACAGAAAAGGAAAAGGAGAAATCAGCCAGGTTCACTGATCCGACGTTTGAAAACCCTCGCTCGTTCATGGGCGCTTGTGGATAGGCGCTTGTGAAGGTCCGCTGATGAAGGGAAACACCACCGATCTCCGCAGACGGAGCCCCAAACCGGCAATCGGCCACATAGCCGCGCTGGGATGAACGACTCGATCAGCAGCCGGCGGACATGATCGGGCTGGGGGGGGATGGTGCAGCTGGTGGATTGCGCGGGCTGGGGACCCACACGCTCGACCAGAGCCGTAGGAAAAAGTGACAGTTGATCCTATCTCACCTGAATCCAACCTCAGATCAGTCGCCGCTCCGGCAGGAGGGTCCCCCGGGTGACCCCGAGCCGACTGTCAAGCTGCTCGCGCTGCCAGAGCTGCCTGCCATCCAGTCGACCCGCGATCACGTCGAGGTAGAGCTGCACCCGTCGCCGCGCTGCGGGACCATCCTCACTCAGCAGCTCCACCCGCAGGTGGCGAACCCCTCTCCTGAGCAACTGGGGGATGACCTCCGCGGCCGACTGAGCCCGGCCGTTGAAGAGTGTATTGCGACAGCCCAGGTCGGCCCGCAGGGGATGCTCGGCACCGGAGCGATCACGCAGCACGACCTGATGGTGTTCGCAAGGACGGCCGCAGTCGGTGTGGTCGTGTCCATCCGACAGAGAGGCACAGAACAAGCAATGGTCCATGTGGAACAAGGGCATGTGCTGGTGCACCGTCACGTCCACCCGACCGGCAGGGCAGCCGGCGATCAGGCTCACCAACTGGGGCAGATCCAGGTCATAACTGGCGCAGACCCGCTCCAGCCCCCAATGGTCAAGCAACCAGGTCAGGCTGAGGGGATTGGCAGCATTCAGGCTGAAATCACCCACGCAGGCGGCGGCTGGGGTGAGCCGCTCCAGCTGATCGGCGTTACGCACCAGATAACCATCCGGCCGGGCTCGCAGCAGCGGCTCCAGGGTCCAGGCCTCATCCGGACGGGTGATCCGGGCGCCTGCCAGCCAGATGCCACCGGGCCAGCAGCCCCGACCGATCGCCACCGCCTCCCGCAGCTCAGCGGGTTGCTCCAGATCCGCCACCACGCTGTGCAGCGCCAGACCCCGCAGGCCGCGCAGCTGCTCCAGGGAACGCACCAGCACCACCAGTCCACCAGGATCGTTGCTGGCCGGTGCGGCGGGAGGTGCCAGGGCCGCCAGCGCAGAGGCGATCGAGACGGAGCCGGTTGGCGATCCCTGCAGCCCAGACGGGCTGGCTGACACCAGCACCGCATCCAGGTGCTGGACCAACTGCCGGCGCATCCGGTTCAGTTCCGCCACGGGCAGAAACAACGCACCCTCCAGCTGCACCTCCAGATGCTCCAGGTGCCAGCCACTGCCGCCAAGGCGACCGAGCTGCTGCTCAAGCCGGGCTTGATCGAGGCCCGCTGCCTGAGCCCCCTGCAAAGGCATGGAGCTAACCACCGCCAGACCAGCCAGCGCTTCTGCGGGCAAGGCGGGCGAGCTGAGCACCTCAAGCAGCAGAGGCTGCCCGCACCGGCCACTCAGGCGCAGCCGCAGGGGCCGGGTCTGTTGTGGGCAGGGGCGCTGGCTCAGCTGCTGCCACCGACGCTCCAGAGCCGGATCGCTGGTGAGCCAGCAACCGCTGCCCACCGTCAGCTGATGGAGCGGCAGGGGGCCAGGGCCGAGCCGGAGGGCCTGGATCCCTGCCCCGCGGGGCTCAATCGCCATCACCCGGCCGCCCACCTCCAGTGGTGGCGTAAGCGGATCCGCGTGCAGCACCTCGAACACAAGGCCATCACCGGGCTTGATCGAAGCATCGCTGCGCAGCACGCACCAGCCACCGCGCTCCAGCTTCGCCAGCTGACCAAGGCGGGGACCGCGCTTCTTGCTCCAGCGCCCATGCACCAGCCGGCGATGGTTCACCCCCTCCAGCCAGCCGGTGGAGAGGCCACGGGAAAAGCTGAGCTCCAGTTCACGACGCTGCTGGGGTTGCAGCGATGCCGGTGATTCGCCGGCGGCCAGACGACTGAGGTTCCGGCGATAAGCCTCGGTGACCATCGCCACGTAAGTGGCGTCCTTGAGCCTTCCTTCGATCTTGAGACTGGCAATACCGAGCTGGGCCAGCTGGGGGACGAGTTCCCAAGCGGCCAGATCCTGAGGAGACAGCAGGTAGCGCCGGTCGCCCAGGTCGAGAGCCTCGCCATCCACCACCATTTGATAGGGAAGTCGGCAGGCCTGAGCGCATTCACCCCGGTTGGCACTGCGCTGGCCGAGCGATTCACTCGTGAGGCACTGGCCGGAGTAGGCCACACAGAGGGCCCCGTGAACAAACACTTCCAGGGGAACCACCAGCCCGCGCTCGCGCAGTTGACGCTGAATCCGCTCGAGATCCCGCAGAGCCAGCTCCCGGGCCAGCACCACCTGGCGGCAGCCGAGGGAAACCGCCAGGGCCACGCCTGCAGCACTGGTGATCGACATCTGGGTGGAGCCGTGCACGGCCAGCTGCGGGGCAAGGGCAGCAGCCAGCCGGGCCAGGCCGATGTCCTGCACGATCAGGGCGTCGACGCCGGCAGCGTCAGCGGCCTGGATCAACTGGCCAGCCTGCTCCAGCTCTTCGGTGAACACCAGCACATTCAAAGTGAGATAGGCCTTGACCCGCCGCTGGTGCAGCCAGCTCACGATCGCTGGCAGCTCCCGCACCGAAAAGTTGGCGGCGCGCATCCGCGCGTTGAAACTGTCAACGCCGAAATAAACAGCATCGGCACCGTTGGCGGCGGCGGCCCGCAGACAATCCCAGTTGCCGGCCGGAGCCAGCAGCTCCGGGAGACGGACCTCCATCAGCGGGCCAGGCGCTGGGCCGGTTCAAACTGCTTGAGGGCTTCGGCCGACCCCTCAAAGCGCCAGTGCCAGGGCTCGTGGCTAACCCCCTGAGGATTGTCGGCAGGGAAAGAGAGGATGAAATGGTGTCGGGCTGCATTGGCCTGCAACCAGCGAAAGGCCTCGGTTGCGGCGAAACGCTCGGAGAGATTGGCCGTGGGCACCCGCCCATCTCCAAGATCAACGGCGTAACCGGTGCTGTGCTCGGAGAAACCCGGCGGGGCACTGACCCTGGAGCGCTGCAGTGCACTCTGATTGCGCTCGGATTTCACATTAAAGAAGAGCTCGTTCTGAAGGGCGATCGGACGAAAGGCACTGAGCACCGTGATGTTGATCCCATCGGCGGCGGCGGCCCGCTGCATGGCCAGCAGGGCCGTGGCGGCATCGCGATGCAAGGAGTGGCCGGGACTCACCTGCACCAGATCGCGCTCGGAAGCCTCCTGATAGGGGAAATGCCCCAGCAACCGGCCATCGGTGCTGAGCCGGGCATTGAGACCTCGCACCGGCGGAGGCGCGAACCAGCGACGCACCGGTGCGGGGAACAACAGCACCAGTGCACCGCCAAGCAGAACCGTGGCAAGTCCCACAAGGCCCAGACGGCTGAGCGGCCCTGGACGCGTGGTCAACAGAGGCGTGGAGCGGGTGGCGACAGGAATGTCTTCGATGGCGCTGCCGCGACGTTGGCCAGATCGGGAAAGGGAGCCCCGCGAAGATCTCCGGCCACCGGAGGGATCAGCCGGTGACGGCAGAGACGCTGAGGTGGAGCGACGACTGACGATGACGATGAACCGGCTGGCTGACAGCAAGCATGACGATCTTAAGTGGCATGACCCGTCAGGGCCCCGGCAGTGGTCTGACGGTGTTAGCTTCCAGCCAAATCCTGATCCGGGCGGAGCGTTCTGTCGATGTTGCGTGTGGCGGTGGTGGGCGGTGGCCCCAGTGGGTCCTGCGCCGCCGAGGTGCTGGCCAAGGCGGGCATTCAGACCTGGATTTTTGAACGCAAGCTTGACAACGCCAAGCCCTGTGGTGGAGCTATTCCACTGTGCATGGTGTCGGAGTTCGACCTCCCCGAATCGATCATCGACCGCAAGGTGCGCAACATGCGCATGATCTCTCCCTCGAACCGAGAGGTAGACATTCATCTCGAAAACGAAGCTGAGTACATCGGCATGTGCCGCCGCGAGGTGATGGATTCCTTCTTGCGCAACCGCGCCGCCGACTTGGGCGCCACTCTGGTGAATGGTCTGGTGACCAAAATCGATACCGGCACGAACCGTCAAGGCCCTTACACGCTCAGCTATTCCGATTACAGCGGTGGTGAATCCACCGGAGAAGCAAAAACGCTCGAGGTCGATCTGATCATCGGCGCCGATGGCGCCAACAGCCGAGTCGCTAAAGCGATGGACGCCGGTGACTACAACGTGGCCATCGCCTTCCAGGAGCGCATCAAGCTGCCGCCGGAAGAAATGAAGTACTACGAAAATCTGGCAGAGATGTATGTGGGTACTGATGTATCACCTGATTTCTATGCCTGGGTATTTCCTAAATACGACCACGTGGCCGTGGGCACCGGCACCATGCAGAACAACCAGTCGCTCATCAAGAGCCTGCAGGTTGGCATCCGCGAACGCGCTCGCAAGCGCTTGGTGAATGGTGAGGTGATCAAGGTGGAAGCCCACCCGATTCCAGAACATCCTCGCCCCCGACGTGTCGTTGGTCGAATGGCCTTGGTTGGTGATGCCGCCGGATACGTGACCAAGAGTTCCGGCGAAGGCATCTATTTCGCGGCGAAGAGTGGCCGCATGTGCGCTGAGGAAATCGTGGCAGCCAGCCAGGGAGGCAAGCGCGTGCCCAGCGAAGCCGATCTGAAGACCTACATCAAAAAGTGGGACCGCCAATACGGTGCCACCTACAAGGTGCTGGAAATCCTCCAGAACATTTTTTACCGCAACGATGCCGCCCGCGAGGCCTTCGTTGAGATGTGCGATGACAAGGATGTGCAACGTCTCACCTTCGACAGCTATCTCTACAAGCGGGTGGTGATGATGAACCCCTGGCAGCAGCTGAAGCTCACCTTCCTCACCTTGGGCGCCGTGCTGCGCGGCAATGCACTTGCTCCTCAGACCTACAAGCCTGTGCCCAGCACCGTGCGCAGCGACGAAGATGTCACCGCCATGCTCGCCGTCAGCAGCATCAAAGGGGGCATCAATGCCTCCCGCGAGAAAAAAATGGCAGTTGTCGCTTCCAGCTCTCCACAAACTCACAGCAATATCGAGGCCGAGGAGCGCGAGCCTGCCGGGGTTGCCTGAGTAGCCCTCACGCCAGGCTGAACGGCTGCTCAGTCAGACAGATAGGCTGACTTCAGCCCACTATCCGGCTGAAGTCAGCCAACACGCCAGCCTGGTTGGTCAACACCCCAAGCAGGTTGAGACGGTTGGCCCGAATGGCGGGTTCATCAGCCATCACCATCACGCTCTGATCGCCATCAAAAAAGGCTTCCAGAGTCGGGGCGGCGGCAGCTAGCCCATCCGCCAGGCGGTTGTAGCGATCGTTGGTGCTGCTGCTAGCCAGCGGTGCCAGCTCCTGAAGCACCCGGTACATTGCTGCCTCACTGGCGGTTTCAAACAGCTGGGTGTTCACAACCCCTTCGGGAGAAAGCACAGCGGCGGCCAGGTCCCCCTTGTTCGCCAAACGAGCGGCCCGTGTCACAACCGCCCGCACGGCCTCCAGACGACCACACCGGCGCAGTTCAGCCAGCAGACCGGCCCGGTCATGGGCGTCAGCGGGATCACGGAGCAGGCGCTCCACGGCCACCGACTCGCCAGCCACCGCCTGCACAAGATCCCCATCCACCCCTTGCTCCTCCAGCAGGCTCACCATGCGCTGACGAAGCAGCTCGCTGAGATCCTGCCGGATCTGCTCAGGCTGCACGCCGAGCATGGGCAGCGTCACAGCCCAGTGGGCTGCGGCCCGCTCCAGCAGGGCCAGGAGGTCAAGCCGCCAGCCCCTGCTCCAGAGGATCTGCAAGATGCCGTTACCAGCCCGTCTCAGGGCATAGGGATCCGAGGAGCCGCTCGGGCGTTCCCCTTTGGCAAAGATGCTCAGCAGCAGTTCCAATCGTTCGGCCAGGGCGAGCACCGCCCCAGGCTCGGATCCGGGCAGAGCATCCCCGGCACCGCGTGGCAGGTAATGCTCCAGCACGGCCAGGGCCACCTGGCGGGGTTCGCCTTCGGCCAGCAGATACTTGGCACCCATCACCCCCTGTAGCTCCGGGAATTCACCGACCATCTGGCTCACCAGATCGTGCTTGCAGAGGTGGGCGGCGCGCCTGGCATGGTCGGCGACGGAAGCCTCCAGGGGCAACAAGCCCAGCAGGGCATCGGTGAACCACTCAAGTCGGTCCACACGGTCGCGCAGGGATCCGAGACCTGCGGCAAAGGTGACACTGGCAAGCTGGTCGCGCCGGTCGATACTCGCCGCGGAACGGTCGGCCTGAACGAAGAACTCGGCATCCGCCAGCCGTGCCGTGAGCACCCTCTCGTTACCCCGCTGCACCGTGGCCTGGGCTGCGGCCAGGCCATTGCCGATGCAGAGGAACCGGGGCTTGAGGATGCCGCGGGCATCCAGGGCAAGGGGGTCGTGGCTGGCGTCGTGCTGGATCAGGGGCACGTAGCGCTGGTGGGCACGCATCACGGTGCAGAGCACTTCCGCCGGCAGGGAGAGGTAACGATCGGCAATCGCGCCCTCCAGAGGCAGGGGGGCCTCCACCAGATCCACCAGCTCCTCAAAGAGCGCCTCCGGCAGGTCTGGCTGGGCGTGATGGCGAAGAGCTGCAGCGTCCACTGCAGACCGGATGCTGGACGCTCGGCTGGCTCGGTCTACCTCCACCCCAGCTGCCGCCAGATCCTGGCGGTAGCTGCTGGCCGAGCGGATCGACACCGTCTCCGCCACAAGCCGGTGTCCCCGACTGAGCGCCCGGGCCTCCAACGGTGGATCACAGCTGGTCAGCCGCACCGGCAGCACGGTGGCGTCGAGCATCGCCACCAGCCAGCGGATCGGCCGGGAGAAACGGCAGTCGCCCTCCCCCCACCGCATGAAGCGACGACCCTGCAGGGCCTCGATCCAGCCAGGCACTAGCTCCACCAGCAGGCTGGCTGTTTCGCGACCCCGCTCCACGACCCGGGCGAACACAAACGGCCCCTTGGCGGTATCCCTCACCTCCAGGGCTGCAGGATCCACGCCGCAGCGCCTGGCGAAGCCCACCGCCGCCGCACTGGGTGCGCCGTCCTGGAAGGCCTGGCCGGCCGGTGGACCCTTGCGCTCCTCCTCACGGTCGGGCTGACTGGCGGCCAGCCCCTCCACCACCAGCGCCAGCCGTCGAGGGGTGCTGGTCACCTGCAGGCCGTCGGATGTGAGCCGCAGCTGAGCAAGATCCTGGCGCACCAGCGTCTCAAGCTGTGGCAGGGCCAGTCGAGCGAATTCAGCCGGCAGTTCCTCGGTCCCGATCTCCAGCAGAAAGGTCGACACGCTGAACGGCCGCGGCAGCCCTTGACTTTAAGGAGCGAACAGGGGGGCATCACATCAGCAGCGGGACCCTGCCCATTCGCTACGGTCTGATGGACGACGGGTGCCGGGCGTGAGTGTTTCTGCCGATGGTTCTGCTGGGTCCATCCGTGGGACCTCCAAATTCGAGCAGCTCAAGGCTGGCAGTGGCCACCTGCGGGAGCCCCTGCTCACCGAGCTCGCTAACGAGCAACCCAACTTCACGGAGGGTGCTGTTCAGATCCTGAAGTTTCACGGCAGCTACCAGCAGGACAATCGCGACCATCGTCAGAAAGGTCGCGAGAAGGACTGGCAGATGATGCTGCGCCTGCGCAGCCCTGGAGGAAGGGTGCCGGCCGATCTCTATCTGGCGCTCGACGAACTGGCGGACCAACTCGGCAACGGCACCCTGCGGACCACAACCCGCCAGGCCTTCCAGCTTCACGGTGTGCGCAAGGAAAACCTTAAGGAGGTGATCGGCACGATCGTGCGTCATCTGGGCTCAACACTGGCTGCCTGCGGCGACATCAACCGCAACGTGATGGCCCCGGCGGCCCCTTACACCAAAGGTGGCTATCCCGCGGCTCGCGGACTGGCCGATGACATCGCCGACCTGCTGACACCGGAAGCGGCCCAGGGCTCCTATCTCGATCTCTGGGTGGATGGAGACCTCAGCTACCGCATCAAGCCGAGCACACAGGTTCGCAACGTGAAGGAGCGCCAGCGGGAGGAAGGCGTTTACAGCGGTGACACACAAGAACCGCTGTACGGATCAACCTACCTGCCGCGCAAGTTCAAGGTGGCCGTCACCGTGCCCGGTGACAACTCGGTGGATCTGCTAACCCAGGACATCGGCATCGTGCTGTTCAGTGATCCCCAGGGCCGTCCTCAGGGTTGCAACGTTTATGTGGGTGGCGGCATGGGCCGAACTCACAACAAGGAGGAGACCTTTGCCCGCACCGCTGATCCGCTCGGCTACGTGGCCTTCGAGCACGTGCTCGATCTGGTGCAGTCGATCCTGGCCCTCCAACGGGATCATGGCGACCGCGAGCAGCGTCGTCACGCCCGGATGAAATACCTGATCCACGACCGAGGTGTGGCGTGGTTCAGACAGGAGTTGAGTGAGCGTTATTTCAAGCACCCCATCCAGCCTCTCCGCCAGGAACCGCGTCGAAAGCTGGAGGACTACCTGGGCTGGCACCGGCAGAGCGAAGGCTTGTGGTTCGTCGGTCTGCCCCTGCTCTGCGGCCGACTCAGCGGTGAGCGCAAGCAGGGTCTGCGTCGGCTGGTGGATACCTACAAACTTGAGGTGCGCCTCACCCCGAATCAGGATGTGCTGCTGTGCAACATCGGCACGGCCCAGCGATCCGGTCTGCGGCAGGAGCTGGCGGCGCTGGGCTGGGAGAAGCCTGAACAAACAAGCCTGCTCAGCCGCCATGGGATCGCCTGTCCCGCCCTGCCCCTCTGCGGCCTGGCCGTCACTGAGGCGGAACGGATTTTCCCTGATGTGCTGGAGCGGCTGGAGAGCCAGCTCAGCCAACTCGCCATCGGCAAGCCGATCCTGGTACGAATGACCGGCTGTCCGAACGGTTGTGCACGCCCTTACATGGCGGAGATCGGCCTGGTGGGCAGCGGCGTGAATCAGTACCAGCTGTGGCTGGGAGGCAGCGCCCAGCTCAGCCGGCTGGCGGAGCCCTATCTGGAGAAAATGCCTCTCGAATCACTGGAAGCGACCCTGGAGCCCCTGCTGCTGGCCTGGCGCGAAACCGGCATGCGCAAGGGCTTCGGCGACTTTGTGGTGAGCAGCGGTCGCGACGCGGTGGAGCGTCTGCTGGCTCACGCCTGAGGCGATGACCGACCTCAGCGGTCTGTGGCTCAAACTGCCGGTATTCCTCGGTGCTGTGATCGCGGCCTTGATCCCCCTCCAGGCCCATGCCCAGGGCCGCAACCAGCCAGTTCTGCCGCAGGTCCGCCCGCAGGTGTACGACCCGGACCCAGGCAGCTGCGTCGCTGAGCGCATGCGGATGTCCTTTCAGCGGCAGCTCGAACCCTTCCAGGATCAGAGTGAAGCAGTGCTGAACAACTTGCGTGTCGTGCAGGCGGAGGTCACCCTCGCGAGCCTGCGCCGGTGTGTGCAACGGGGCCTGATGCCAGAAGAGGAGGCGATCAAGCTCGCCAGGGAATTCGGACTGATCAGCGCCCGGTCCACGCCGCCCGCCACTGGTCTTCAGAACGCTTCAGAATCCACACGCCCGTAATAAGCCTGCGAATGCCCGCTTCGCCAGGCCCAGAGCTGGTCACCCCAACTGAAATGCCACCATTCGTTTGGATGCTGGGCAAAGCCGGCCTGTTGCATCACCGCACGCAGCAGCTCTCGGCGGCGATGCCACTCCAGAGCCTGCTGGCGCTCCAGGGGATCACGGCTGGCCTGGGCCACCGCCAGGAAGTGGTCAGGCTCTGAGACTGCACCGATCGCGTCGATCGCGGAACCCATGGCCAGAAGCTGATCGGCACCGGCCGCTCGCTTCGCCAGGGTGAGATCAACCGCTGCACCGGTGCTGTGGGGCGGCGGTGCGGCGGGATCGAGGTTGGGTGGTGCCCAGAAGCGCCCGACCTCAGCCACCACCTGCCGCCGTTCGGGGCTCTCGTGCTCAGGTTGGATGCCGCGCTCCCGGCAGAGGCTGGCGATCGTGAAATCCACCATGAATCGTTGCACCGCAAGGGGTCGCCAGGCATCAAAAATGGCCAGGCGCCAGCCGGGTTCCTGCTGCTGCAGCAACTCCTGGGCAGCAAGCAGACGCTCGATCACCCCGCCCCGGAGCCGAAAGGGGCAGGCCGTTGCACCGTAAGGGGCCCCCAGGCTGCGATAGGGGTGGGGCTCAAGCCGCAGCAGCGGCTCCGGCAACGCCTCCAGGGGCTCGGAGTCGTCGAGAATCGGAATCGGGTTCCAGGGTCGCAGCTCCATCAAGGCGAGGCCATTGAGCCCAGTGTGGCCGGCGATGGCTCCCTCAGTTGAGCCTCACCGAAGCGCTGAGGCGCTGACGCTGCTGCTCCAGGAGACGGGCAAGGAGGGGATGGTGAAGGAGCTCAGGATCCCGCTCCAGGATTGCCAGGGCGGCGGTGCGGGCCTGATCAAGCACCTCGCCATCATCGCTCAGACTGGCCAGTGCGAGGTCGGGGAGCCCGCTCTGACGGGTGCCGAGCACCTGGCCGGGGCCGCGCAGGCGCAGGTCCATCTCAGCGATTTCAAACCCGTCGCTGGAGCGCACAAGCACATCCAGCCGCTGACGAGCCTGGGCCTGGCGCCCCTCAACCAGCAGCAGGCAGTGCGAGGCCGCCGCACCGCGCCCCACCCGCCCGCGCAGCTGATGCAACTGGGCAAGGCCGAAGCGCTCGGCGTGCTCGATCACCATCACGCTGGCCTCCGGCACATCCACTCCCACCTCCACCACGGTGGTGCTCACGAGCACCTGGGTCTCCCCGCGGGCAAAGGCAGTGATCGCGGCCTGCTTGTCGGCGCTCGCAAGCCGTCCATGCAACAGGCCCACCTGCAGGTCTGGAAAGACCTCCGTGCTGAGCTGGCTATGGGCCTCCACCGCCGAGCGCAGATCGCTGTGCTCCGATTCCTCCACCAGGGGAAGCACCACATAGGCGCGCTGGCCCTGGCTCACTTCACGGCGAATCAACGCGTAGGCCTGCTGGCGTTCTCCCGCCCCGAGCAGGGAGGTGCGGATCGGTGTACGGCCGGGTGGCAGCTCATCGATCTGACTCACCTCCAGATCACCATGCACCGACAAGGCAAGGGTGCGGGGTATCGGCGTCGCCGTCATCGTCAGCAGGTGGGGTTGCAGGCCCTTATGCAGCAATCTGTCGCGCTGGCGCACACCAAAACGGTGCTGTTCATCGACCACCACCAACCCGAGGCGCTGAAACTGCACGGGGTCTTCCAGCAGGGCGTGGGTGCCCACAAGCAGCTGCACCTGACCGTTGGCCAGGTCGGTGAGGAGCTGACGCCGCCGCCGCAGGGTCGTCGACCCTGTCAACAGGGCGCAACTGACATGCAGCTGGGGAAGCCAGCTGCACAGGCTGGCGTAATGCTGCTCAGCCAGCACTTCCGTGGGGGCCATCAGCGCCCCCTGGCAACCGGCATCGATCGCACAGAGCAGGGAGGCCACAGCCACGACCGTCTTGCCGCTGCCCACATCCCCTTGTACCAGCCGCGCCATCGGCTGATCCCTGGCCAGATCCTGACGGATCTCGGCCAGGACACGCTGCTGGGCCGCCGTGAGTGTGTAGGGCAGCAGGGTGAGGAACCGCTCGAGCAGCGTCGATCCCGCTGAGGAGGAGGGCAGCAGCGCCGGCGCGGGCCTGGTCTGGAGCTGGCGGCGCCGTTGCAGCAAGCCCAGCTGCATCAGCAGGAACTCATCGAACACGAGCCGGGTGCGGCTGGCGCGCAGCTGGGCCTGGTTATCGGGTGCGTGGATCTGGGTCAGCGCCGTGGCGCGGTCCACCAAGGCGTGCTGCTGGCGCAGCTCCGCTGGTAGTGGATCCGGCCAGTGCGACACCAGGGGCAGAACATGGGCGATCGCCTCGCGCAGGCGATCGGCGCTGAGACCTTCGGTCAGGCCGTAGACAGGAAGCAGCCGGCCGATCTGGCGCGATCGCACCGGCGCCCCGGGGCTGTCCAGCACCTCGATCAGAGGGTCGTGGAACTGGGGCCCGTAGGCACTCTCCTTCACCAGTCCGCTCACAGCGACGCTGGCACCGACGGGATAAAGGCGCTGCTGTGCCTTCAACCAGGCAGGAGTGGCGAACCGCCGCCCGGCGAAAAACCGGCTCACCCGGATCCGACCGGTGGGGTCGACCAGCTGCAGCTCGAGAATCGAGAGCTGGGGGTTGCGCGGGCTTGTGAAGGCATGGCTGCGGCGCACCATGGCCACGATGGTGGCAGTGCGGCCGCACTCCAGGGCATCGATGCGCACCAGATGGGCATAGTCGAGGTAGTCGCGGGGGTAGTGATGGATCAGGTCACGCACAACGAACAACCCAAGCTGGGCCAGCCGGGTCGCTGTTCTGGGTCCGACACCGCGGAGCTCTGCCAGGGGGGTATCCGCCCTGATCGATCCTGCAGCTAGACCTGAAGCAGCGGCGGCAGCAGGGGCCGGAGCCAGGCGCAGGCGCGGCGGAGCAGGGGGCTGGGGGGGCTGCAGGCGGCGCCGCCACTCCTGCAGATGCTGGCGGCAGTTGGCAACGAGCGAGCGGCGTTGCCCTGGCGACAGGTCGACGTAACGCGCGAATCGCTCGGCCAGCTGCTGTTCACTGGCGCCGGCGCTGAGCTCGCACTCAGGGCTGGCGAGGCTGCGGGCCATGAAGGCACTGAAGCGCTCACGGCGTCCGAGAAGATCAACGTAATCCCGCTCACCCTCAAGCTGAAGGGCCTGCTGCAAGGTGCGAAACCAGGCTTCAACAGCCGCTAAATCTGGTCTGGGGTCGGGGACGGCTTGGGGATGTCCTGATGCCACAACCGTTCCGCTTCGAGCGTCTGAAGTCGCCGCTTCAGGCGGCGGTACTGCTGGGCCATTCTGCGGGTCTCCTCACGCTGGCGTTGCCAGCGGCTGCGACAGGTACGCAGGCGCGGTGCCTCCAGTTCCAGGTCGGCAGGGCGGAGCAACATCACCACGCTCTCCAACGGTTCGGCGCTGCCGGGGCCAAGGGGCAACTGCAAGCGCAGCAGGTTGGCTGGAGCCGGCTGGGGATCAAGCTGACCCTGCACAGCCGCCTCCAGCAGGTTGAGGGGCAGCAGGCTGGCGGTCAGCCCGCAGCGCAGCAACTCCACGTTGAGGGCGTGGGAGAGATTGCGCAACCGGCGACTGAGAGCTGCATCAAAACCATCGAGCCACCGCAACAGGGCCAGAGGATCAAGCGGCAGACAGGGGTCATGCCACGGTGGCGGCACTGCCGCTGATCCGGTCGGCTGCGGCCGTGGCTGGTCGGCATCCAGATCACCAGGCTCCTTCAGCAGGGCAGGGTCCTCCGCCAGGGTCTGCAGCAAGGGCTGGCCAGAATGAAACAAGGCAGCGGCAAGCTGCTGCTTCGTCTCAGAGTCGTCGAGCTGCGGCTCTCGATCGGCCTGCTCAAGGGTCTGAAACAGGGCCGCCAGACCTGGCGGCAGGGTCCCATCCAGATCGACTGAGCCATTCGGAACATCCAGATCCTGGGGTTCATCACCGGTCTGGGCCCCCGACTCCATCGGCGACAGTTCCTGCTCATCAAGCTCTCCACCAACAGCGTCGTCGCTGCTCTTGCGCAGCTGGGCGAGCCATTCACGCTGGCGGCTGCGATGTTGCTGCTCGTACTCCAGCGCGAGCTTGCCGGCCAGTTGAGCGAGCTGCTCGACGGTGAGCAGGCTGGAGGCGCGCCGCACCAGCTCAACGAGCTGCATCCGCAACGCCTGACGTTGCTCGGGCGTGAGGTGGCAAAACCGCTCAGGGTAATAACGGGTGGCCAAATGAAAACAGGCCTGCTGAACCGAATTCAGCAGGCCTTCCCGCAGGGTCTGTAGATAGAGAGCAAGGTCGCGATAGAGCTGGGGATTGGATGCGCGCAGCTGATCGCCGAAGCGATCAAGCTGCCCAGCCACGTCCTGCAGGGAATCCACGGCGCCGGTTCTCAGCGGGACGAACGTCGTATCTGGCGGTCAGCCGGCACCGCCCATGGCCGCAACCTCAGCAGCAAAGTCAAGCTTCTCAACCTCAATGCCTTCACCGAGATTGAAGCGCACGAATCGCCGCACCTGAATGTTTTCACCCACCTTGCCGGCCACCTGCTTAACCATTTCCTCAACGGTCATGGCGCTGTCCTTGATGTAGGGCTGATCCATCAAAGCCATCTCCTTGAGACGCTTGCCGATACGACCGGCAACGATCTTCTCCTTCATCTCCTCCTTCTTGCCGGCCAGGTCATCGCGACCCATCTCAATCTGCTTCTCCCGCTCCGCAACTTCAGCGGGGATGTCGTCAACCTTGACGAAGTCGACCGAGGCGCAGGCTGCGATCTGCATGGCGACATTGCGGATCAGCTCCTGGAAGATTTCGCCACGGGCTACGAAATCGGTTTCACAGTTCACCTCAACCAGCACACCCACGCGTGCACCCGTGTGGATGTAGGAGCCGATTGCCCCTTCGGCGGCCGTACGGCCAGCCTTCTTCTCTGCGCTGGCGATGCCCTTCTGGCGCAGCCATTCAATCGCCTTTTCGATGTCGCCGTTGGTTTCGGCAAGCGCCTTCTTGCAGTCCATCATGCCGGCGCCGGTCTTGTCGCGCAGGCCCTTGACGAGCTTCGCTGAAATCTCAGCCATGGATCTGGTAAGGGAGAGTGGGAGTGGAGAAGTGAACTGGCTCAGCCCTGGTCGGCCTGGCCCTGGTCGCCAGCACCGTGCCGACCTTCGTTGATGGCATCAGCCAGACGGCTCAACACCAGGTGCACGGAACGGACGGCGTCGTCGTTGCAGGGAATGGGCACGTCGCAGAGGTCTGGGTCACAGTTGGTATCCAGCATCGACACCAGTGGAATGTCGAGTTTGCGAGCTTCAAGCACGGCGTTGGTCTCGCGGCGCTGATCGACCAGCACAACCACATCGGGCAGACGACGCATGTTCTTGAGGCCGCCAAGATACTTCTGCAGCCGGTCAAGCTCCCGCCGCAACACAGCCGCTTCCTTCTTGGGGCGCATGGCGATGGCCCCAGAGCTTTCCATGCGCTCGAGATCCTTGAGACGCTCGATCCGAGCACGCATAGTCGTCCAGTTGGTGAGCATGCCTCCCAACCAGCGCTGGTTGACATACGCGGCTCCGCAGCGGCCAGCCTCCTGGGCGATCACCTCGGATGCCTGCTTCTTGGTACCGACAAAGAGGAAACGCTTGCCGCTGCGAGCGGCGCTGCGCACCCATTTGTAGGCGTTGTTCATGCAGACAGCAGTCTGCACAAGGTCAATGATATGAACACCGTTGCGCGCGCAGTAGATGTAGCGCGACATTTTTGGATTCCAACGCCGAGTCTGGTGCCCAAAGTGGGCACCAGCTTCCATCATTTCGGCAAGGGTGACGACAGCCATGGTTGATGAGGGTTTCGGGTTCGCCTCCACCTGCCAGGGACCGGGCACACGCTGCTGAACCGCCGGCTGGAGGGTCAGGGAGGGCAACCGGTCACCCGAAACGCGCAGGTGTGCGGAGTTAAGGGACCTCGGCACCCTATCAAACGGTCAGATGCCGTTCTGACGAGCGAGTCTGTGGAGCGTCCTCACGCCGAGGCGATTCAGGGGCAGACGCAGCAGTTCCATCGCCAGTGCGGCACGACCATGGCGGATCAACCAGGCCAGCAGTGGCCTGAGGCTGCGCTCGTTCAGCAGCCCCCCCAGCGTCAGCAGCTCCCAGAGCAACCGGTGCAGCCAGGTGTACTGAATGATGAACCGAACCCGGCGGCTGGGGTGCTTGCGGAAGAACACCAGCGCCATGCGTGCCCGCTCCTGCTCCACCTGCATCAGCTGCGGGATCTGATCGATGCTGAGGGGCGGATGCCAGTGATAGCCGGCTGCTGCCGGACAACGCACCAGTCGCACCCCGAGACGATGCAGCCGTTCGCCGAGCTCCAGGTCTTCCCAGCCGTAGAGGCGGAAGGCCGGATCGAACAGGCCTGCCCGTTCGAGCAGCTCACGGCCGATGGCCACATTGCCGGTGGCAAAGTAAGCCCAGGAGAGATCGCGCAGTTTGTGGCGCTCCGCCGTGGGCTGCTGGAAGTTGCTGGTGTTGATCACCGCGCCGTAGGTGAAGCTGAGCCGATTGCCCTGCGCCCGCCAGTCGGCTGACAGTGCCGTGGCATGGCTGAGCAGAAAGGTATCGGTGACCACCAGGTCGCTGTCGATGAACACAACAACATCGCCGTGGCTGGCCAGCACGCCGTTGTTGCGGCCCGCCGCCGGGCCGCCGTGGTCTTGGCATAGCAAGCGGACGCGAGCCAGCCCGCCATGATCCTGCTCCGCCTCAATCCAGGCGACCGTGGCGTCGGTGGAGCCGTCGTCGACCACCACCACCTCGTAATCCGCCAGCGGCGCTGCCAACCGTTGATGGTGCAGCGCTGCCAGGCATTGCCGCAGGATCGGCAAACGGTTGTAGGTGGGGATGACGACGCTCAGGAACATGAGCGGGGCGCTGCTCTCACTGGGGAAGGTACCGCCTGATCAGGCCTGCTGGCACCGCAGAACAGCCCTGGCAAGCCGGTCAGCCGATCCGGGTGCATCAATCCGGGTGCATCAATAGGAGCCGGTTGCATCAAAAAAGGATCCCGAAGGATCCCTCAGGCTTCAGGAAGCGCTGCAGAGCAGGCTCAATCGGCGGCGCCGCCATTGTTGGCAGTGCCGGTCACGCCATTGCCGGCTCCTTCACCACGGCCGTCGTTGCGCAGTTTGCGCTTCTTGAACTTGCGGGCGTAGGCGCGGTTGCGCTCCTGTTTTTCCTTTTTGAGGTTCCGGCGCTTGGCCATGCAGCGGCTCTTCCTGGGTTATTGATCATTCACTTTAACCAACGGCCGATCGCAGGGTGACGGAATCAGCGTGCAGGCGTCCATCCTCCATGCGCACCAGCCGGTCGGCCACATCGAGGATGCGTGGGTCGTGGGTCACCATCAGCACCGCACAGCCCTGCTCCCTGGCCAGGCGCTGGAGCAGCTCCACCACCTCCCGGCCGCTGCGGGAATCGAGCGCTGCAGTCGGTTCATCAGCCAGAAGGAGCTGCGGCTCGGCGGCGAGGGCACGGGCGATCGCCACTCGCTGCTTCTGGCCGCCGGAGAGATCGTGAGGGAGCTTGGCGAGGTGCTCGCCGAGGCCAACGGAGCGCAGCCACTGCCGGGCCCGGTCACGCCGGCCTCTGTAACTCAGGCCGCTCAGCAGATCTGCACCCATCTGCACGTTCTGTTCGGCCGTGAGGCAGCGCAGCAGGTTGTGCCCCTGGAAGATCATGCCGATGCGCCGGCGCAGGCGCTGACGGACGCCTCGGTCGGCACCGAGCAACTCCTCGCCTAGCACCTGCAGGCTGCCCTCCTGCATCTGCCGCAGAGCCCCCACCAGGGTGAGAAGGGTGGTCTTGCCGCAACCGGATGGACCGGTGAGCAGCACCACTTCGCCCGGGGAGATTGTCAGGTCGATGTGGCGCAGCACCTCGACCCGGGTCGCCCCGCGGCCGAAACTGTGGCAGAGCCCCTGGGCGGCAATGGCTGCGGAGGCCGGAGCAGCGATGCGGGCCGGCGGCTGGGCGGTCGTCATCAGAAGATCTCCGCCGGGTCGGCGTCCGCCAGCCGCCGCATCGCCAGGCCCGACGATGCCAGACACATCACCAGGATCATCACGAACACCAGCAGCGCCCGCTCCCCACTCATCGCCACCGGCAGGTTGGTGCCGCTGCGCACCAGTTCGTAGAGCCCCAGGCCAGCCAGATAGGCCGGAACGTAACCGAACAGAGCGAGCAGCAATCCTTCGCGGCCCACCACCCCGAGCAAGCGCGGCAGGGGGTACCCCATGGCCATCAGCGTGGCGTACTCAGGCAGGTGATCGCTCACATCGGAATGGAGGATCTGGTAAACGATCACGCAGCCCACCACAAAACCCATGGCGGCACCAAGGCTGAAGATGAAGCCGATGGCGGTACTGCTCCGCCAGTACGTCTTCTCAAACTCCTCAAACTGGGATTTGGTGAACACGCGCACATCGTCGGGAAGCAGGCGCCTCAGGCGCTGCGCAACGGCGGTGGTATCGGCCCCGGGCACAAGCCGGATCAATCCGAGCTCGATGCTGCCGGAGGGGGTCTGAGGCATCAGCTCCAGAAAGGTTTCGCGGCTGGTGAGCAGGTTGCCGTCGGCGCCGAAGGAAGGACCAAGGCTCAGCAGTCCGGCCACTCGCACCCGCTTGCCGGCCACTTCGGTCTCCACCACGCGGCCGGCCCGGAAACGCTCGGCGATCGGACCGAACTCGGGCCTGGAGCGTTCGTCAAACAGCACCCTTCCTTTCTGGGTGAGAACCCGGGCTTTGTCGGCCAGCGAGGGATCGAGAAACAGGGGATCACCCGGTTCGAAGCCGAGGGTGAGAATCGAGCGGGTGGCCCGGGTGTCGGGGTTGCGCCAGAGCAGCAGGTTCCAGTGCACGGGCGTGATGCCGGTCACGTCGGGATCCGCCATGGCCTGCACCAGTCGGCGACGCGGGAAAGCCGCCATGCCGATCGAGCTCATCGTGCGCGGGCTCATCAGCACCAGATCGGTGTCGAACTGCTCGTGCACCGTCACGCTCGCGTCAAACAGTCCGTCGCGGAAGCCCAGCTGCATGAACATCAGAATGCCGGCGAAGGCGATCCCAGCTAGGGCCACCGCCAGCCGTCCCGGCTGGCGGGTGAGCAGCAGCAGGGCCAGGGGGATGCGACGCGATGGCCAGAGACGATTGAGCATCAGGGGCCGATCCGGGCGATCACCTTCAGACCGCTGAGGGCCCGCACCCGGTCGGCATCAGCCGGCTGCAGACCCACGCGCACCTCCACGATGCGGGCATCGGCGTCCTGGGTGGGGTCGGTGGCGAGCACCTCCCGCTGCCGCACCTGGGGACTGATGCGCAGCACCCGTCCCTGGAGCTCTCCCTGGAATCCGCCGTTCTCGCTGGTGAGGGTCACCAACTGGCCTGGACGCACCCGGTCAATGTCGCTTTCGTAGACCTCAATCACGGCCTCCATCCGGTCGCTGGCGCCGAGCTCCAGCACGCCCTGATCGCCGGGACGCTCGCCAACCCGTGCACGGACCCGCAGCACCACACCGTCGATCGGCGCCCGCAACTCGCTGAGGGAGAGATCGGCCTCGATCTTCTGCAGCTGGGCACGGCCCTCCTGCAGCTCACCCTGGAGGGAGAGCAGATCGGTCTCGCGGCGATCAAGATCGGCGGTGGCGATCGCGCCGCTGCGGCCGAGGCGGCGGTAACGCTCAATATCGCGCTGCTGGATCGACAGCCGAGCCTGCAGATTCGCCAGTCGGGCCTGCAGCTGGCGCCGTTCGGCCAGCAGTGGGGGGGCATTGTCGAAGGTGGCGAGCAGCTGGCCGCTGCGCACCCGGTTTCCTTCCTGCACCAGCAGGCGGGACAGCCGCGGGCTGCCACCCATGCCGCTCATCGGTGCCGCCAGGCGCCGCACCTCACCCTTCGGATCGAGGCGACCGAGGGCGGCCACCTGTTCGGCGGCCCTGGCTTTCGGTGGAGCGACCGCGGCAGCAGGCACAGCAGGGGCCGGGGGGCGAAGCGTCAGTCTGGTGACGGCGACGGAGGCAGCTACGAGCCCGAGGGCCGCTGCCAGGAGACCGACCGGGCTGAGCGAAGCTTTCACGGCCGTGGTGGATCGTCGAAGAGCAGCTCCTCGATGTAGCGATCGGCCCAGGCCGGGCTGAACGCCTTCTCCAGGACCCGGCGGGTCTTGTCGTTTTGTTTCTGCTGCTTGCAATAGTGGAGCTGTCCATGCCAGCGCTCAACAGTAGCGGGATCATCAGGGGCCAGAAGCGGCGCCATCCGCGAGGCCTCGGCCAGGATCGACAGGATTTCGCCCACCTCCTCCACAAACCACTGCTCTTCCAGCGCATCAGCAGGCCGGATGAACAGCACGAACGGCGAGAAGATCCCCCCCCAGGCAGGGAGTTCCCGGCGTTGCCTGTAAGGGCGCTGCTCGCGGGCGTCGAGAGCGGCGGCAAACCCCTCCGGCAGCACACCCCGCACCGGCGAGAGGTCCACGATCGCCGCCGACACACCGGCAGGACTGGCCACGATGTCGGCGCCGAACACCGGTAGGTCGCAGCGGGGATCGGGAAACCACACGCAGTGCAGGATCTGCAGGCCCAGACCGAAACGTGCGGTTTCCAGGTGCAGCTTGCGCAGCCCGCGGCTGCTCCAGAGCTCGTTGCGGATGAACAGAGCTTCGCCATCGAGCCGGCCGCTGATCGCCTCGAGATCCGGTTCCACGGCCAGGGGCGCCAGATCGGGCAAGTCGCGCCAGCTGCTGCGAATCCGCTCCGCCAGGGCCTCCACCAGAGAATGAAGCTCCGGTGTCGGGCCAGCGCTCGCTCCAGAGGTCTGGGCAGCGGTGCTGGTGTGAGCAGCCGAGTCGGCAGCAGTCATGGTTGGCGCCTCAGCCTGCAGAATGCGGATCCTGCCACGCCTGTCCCGCCTTGCCCCTGGCTTCGTCCCAGCCCCGTCTGCCTGGCCTGGGGGCCCCCACCCTGGAACGCCTGCCAAACGGCTGCTCGACCGTGAGCCTGGAACTGAGCGAATCGCCGCTGGTCTGCATCGATTTCTGGGCCAGGGCGGGCAGCCTGTTCGAAGCCGAGCACGAAAGCGGAATTGCCCATTTTCTTGAACACATGGTGTTCAAGGGCAGCCGCAATCTCGGGGCCGGCGAGTTCGACCGCCGCATCGAGGCGCTCGGCGGCAGCAGCAACGCGGCTACAGGGTTTGACGACGTTCACTATCACGTTCTGATCGAGCCGGCCGCCGCTGCTGAAGCGGTGGCTCTGCTGCTGGATCTGGTGCTGGAGCCGCGGCTGGAGCCGAGGGATTTCGAGATGGAGCGGCAGGTGGTACTCGAGGAGCTCGCCCAGAGCGAGGACCAACCGGAGGAGGTAGCCCTGCAGCATCTCCTCGGTGATGGTTGCGGCGACCACCCCTATGGCAAGCCGATTCTCGGTCTGCGGGAGCGGTTGCTGGCCCATACGCCAGAAACGATGGCGGCATTCCAGCAGCGCCTCTATCGGGCGGATCGCTGCGTGCTAGCCCTCAGCGGTTCCCTGGCTACCGGTGGTGCGATCAGCGCGGCCATCGCTAGCAGCCCGTTGGCGACCTTGAAATCTGCTGAACGGAGTTCAGCGCTGCCGCCCCTGCTCGTGCAACCCGGGCAGCGGCGTATCGCCCTGCCGCGACTTGAATCGGCTCGCTTGCTGATGCTCTGGGGACTGCCCCCCGCCAGCGATCTACACGGTGTGATGGGTGCCGATCTGCTCACCAGCCTGCTGGCGGAAGGCCGGCGCAGCCGGCTGGTACATCGCCTGCGGGAGGAGCTGCGGCTGGTGGAAAGCATCGATCTGGATCTGCACGTGATGGAGTGCGGCAGCCTGGCGTTGCTGGAGGCGATCGGTGCGGCTGATGACCTGCCGGTGATCCGCCGCGAAATCGACGCGGTGCTGCTCGGCCTTGGTGATGGCCGGCTGGAGCCGGAGGAATGGCTGCGAACGAACCGACTGGTGGCCAACGGTTATCGCTTCGGGCTGGAGTCGGCCGGCGGCGTGGCCGGTGTGCTGGCTGGCAACGCCCTCTGGAACCACGGCCGCAACCTGGAGGACCCACTGGCGGCACTGGAACAGTGGGATGCCTCGGCCCTGCTGCGGGAGAGCGTGCCCTTGCTGGCCCCGGATCGAGCCATGGTGCTGGAGGCCGTGCCGGCATGACCAGCCCCTGGACGCACTGGATCCTTCCCGGCGGCCTGCCCCTGGTATGGCACCGGCGGCCGGGAGCCGGCCTGATCGCAGCGCGGTTGTGGATTCGCGGTGGCAGCAGTGTTGATCCACAGGGGCAGCGGGGTGCGATGCAGCTGCTCGCCGGCACGATGACCCGGGGCGCAGGGCCGCTGGATGCTGAAGCCCTCGCCGAACTGGTGGAAGGGCGGGGCGCGGCGCTGCGGGCCGAAGCCAGCGAGGACTGCCTGGTGATCAGCCTCAAATGCGCCAGCGAGGATGCCCTCGAGCTGGTGCCGCTCCTATTGCAGATGGCCGTGAGCCCCAGCCTGGAGAGCAACCAGGTCGATCTGGAGCGCCAGCTCAATCTTCAGAACCTGCAGCGGCAGCAGGAAGATCCGTTCCAGCTTGCACACGACCAACTGCGTCATCAGCTCTACGGCGATGGCCCCTACGGCCACGATCCCCTCGGTGTGGAGCAGGATCTGGAGCGGCTCACCGCAACCGACCTGGCGACGCTGCTGGCCGGGCTGGGCCGTGAAGGGGCAGTGCTGGTGCTCTGTGGCGATCTCGATGAGCTTCTGGCGAGGCGGCTGCAACAGGCCCTCGCCAGGGTCGCCGCTTGGGCAACCCGCGAGCCGACGGGCAGTTCCGGTCCAGAGGGAGCGGGTAGGGATGGGCTGGCGTTGCTGGACCAACCGACAGAACAGCTGGTGCTGATGCTCGGAACCGCCACGGTGCCCCTCGGTCACCCCGATGCCCTACCACTGCGCCTGCTCCAGGCCCATCTCGGGCTGGGGATGTCCAGTCGCCTGTTCGTGGTGATGCGCGAAGAGCGGGGGCTGGCGTACGACGTGGGCGTGCACATGCCGGCCCGCTGTGGCCCCACCCCGTTCATCTGGCACCTCTCCACCTCTGCGGAGCGTGCCGCAGAGGCGACGAACTGCCTGCTGCAGGAATGGCGGCGGCTACTGGAGGAGCCGCTCAGCGACGGGGAGCTGGCTCTGGCGAAGGCCCGGTTCCGCGGCCAGGATGCGCTCGGCCGCCAGACCTGCGGCCAGGTTGCTGACCGTCAGGCCTTGCTGCTGGGCTATGGCCTGGGCGAAGACCATGTGCAGGCCTGCCTGGACCGGGCTGCCCAGCTGGATGGGCAGGCGCTTCAATCCGCAGCCCAGCGCTGGCTAGCGGAACCGAGACTCAGCCTCTGCGGACCGGGGCCGGCACTGAAGGCAGCGGAACGGAGCTGGATGAGCAGAGGGTCAGGCTGACGAACCAGGCAGCCGCTCGCAGACGTTCGCCGGCACCAGAAAAGTGCCCCTCCTGAAGCGCACAGCCAGCTGGCCGAAGGCTCGCTCCTCCACCACCTGCCCCACTTCATCCACGCCGATCAGGTCGGGCGGACGCAGCATCGGCATGGGATCAGCGGTCTTCAGATAGGCAGGGCGCTGGCTGAGACGCACGGTCGCGCCGATCACCCAGGTGTTCGGGGCGCTGGGTTCGCTCTGCATGGTTGCCAGGGCGGAACAACTGCCAACCTAGAGGCGTTGGGCAGACGTCAGACTGGTGCCGCGTTGATCCTGGTGCATTGCGGGCGCTTGCAAACTGGAGTGGAGCTCTGGCAGGGCTGATGCTGATCCTGGTGGGAGGTCTGATCCAGGCCGCGATCCCCTGGCGCAGCGGCCAGGGGGCCTGGGAGGTGACCCCCCTGCCGATCACCCTGCAGGTGCCGGCCCTGCTGCTCACAGCCCTGGTTTGCGGCCCGCGCAGCTCCCTGCTGGCTGCCGTCGGCTACCTCACTCTGGGACTCTTTCAGCTACCGGTCTTCCACAGCGGCGGTGGAACCGGCTACCTGCTGGATCCAGGCTTCGGCTACTTGGCGGGCTTCATCCCCGCGGGCTGGCTGGCCGGCAAGCTGGCTCGCCAGAGCGGCATGGATGGGCTGCTGAAATTGACCGGCACGGCAGTGCTGGGCCTGCTGGTGATTCAACTCTGCGGTGTTGTGAACCTGCTGCTCGGAGCGCTGGCGGGCCGCTGGAACGAAGGTGTGCTGTCCCTACTGCTCCGCTATAGCCTGGCCCCACTGCCTTCCCTGCTGCTGCTGTGCTGCGCCGTTGGCCTCTGTGCCCTGGGTCTGCGCCGGCTGCTGTTGCTGGAATCGTGATCATTCCGTGATTCCTTCATCCCAACCGGGCAAATCCCGAGCCCATCCCACCAGCGCATCCGATGCCAGGGGTGCGTGGCGGCGCCGACGGCTGAGCATTGCCCTGGCCGCTGCGGTGGTGGCCGCCGACCAGCTCAGCAAGAGCTGGGCTGCCACCGTGCTCGCCGGTGGTCCGCCCCGCACCCTGCTGCCGGGGCTCATTGATCTGACCTTCACCACCAACACCGGCGCGGCCTTCAGCCTGTTCAGCGGGTCCACCGCTGCGCTGGCGATTGTCAGTCTGGTGGTGGCAGCCCTTGTGCTGGTGTTGATCCTGCGCTCATCGGAGCGGTGCATGCCCCTGGCGCGCCAGCTGGCTCTCGGTTTTCTGCTGGGGGGAGCCGTCGGCAACGGCATCGACCGCTGGCGACTTGGGGCGGTGATCGATTTCCTGGCGCTGGTGCCGGTGTCGTTTCCGGTGTTCAACCTGGCCGACGTGGCCATCAATCTGGCTGTTGCCTGTTTTGCAATCGAGCTGGTGAGGTCGCCGCGGCAAGGGGATGGCTGAAGCTCAGCTGCTGATCGAGATGCCGGATGGCGGCAGCCGCTCCGTGCCGCTGCACCCTGGCATCTACCGGATCGGTCGCGGGACCGATTGCGAGGTGCAGCTCGACCTGCCGACGGTGAGCCGCCGGCACGCCCTGCTGGAACGGCAAGGCCGGCACTGGCTGCTGCGGGACGAGCAATCCACCAACGGCCTGTGGTGGCAGGGGCGCCGTGTCAGGGAGCTGGTGCTGCGCGATGGTGACTGCGTGCGCTG
This sequence comes from Prochlorococcaceae cyanobacterium, assembly GCA_040399265.1. Taxonomy (GTDB): domain Bacteria; phylum Cyanobacteriota; class Cyanobacteriia; order PCC-6307; family Cyanobiaceae; genus NIES-981. The sequence continues at coordinate 8,779 of JBBASO010000004.1, read as the reverse complement.
CGGCCCCGAGCAGCTCCCGGATGTGCCGCAACTGCGCTTCCAGGAGCCCGGGCAAGCCAGGACAGGCCGTGGACTACGCCTGGCCAGCCTGACGCTGGCCGGACTGGCCGCCGCCGGACTGGCCTCCCTGGCGCTGGCGGGCCTGCTGGTGCCGATCCGGGGCAGCCTGGCGCCGATCCGCGGGCCCCTGGCCCTGTACGACCGGGGCGGCAAGCCGATCGCCACCGCCGAAGGACAACGCCATCGGGAACTGGACCGCCTGGACGGCTACCCGCCTGTGCTGATCCATGCCCTGCTCGCCAGCGAGGACACCCGTTTCTGGTGGCATCCCGGTGTCGATCCGATCGGCACCGGGCGGGCGCTGCTGGCCAACCTGGTCGGCGGGCGTGTGCTGGAGGGGGGCAGCACCCTCACCCAGCAACTGGCTCGCAGTCTGTATCCCGACCAGGTGGGGCAGGGGGAGAACCTGGGGCGCAAAATCAAGGAGCTGCTGGTTTCCCTGCAACTCGAGGCGAGATTCAGCAAGCGGGATCTCCTGCTCAGTTATCTCAATCGCGTCTATCTCGGCGCTGGCTGGGGGTTTGAAGATGCCAGCCGGCACTTCTTCGGCAAACCGGCGCGGCGGCTGCAACTGCCGGAGGCCGCCCTGCTCGTGGGCCTGCTGCCCTCGCCGAACGGCTACGACCCCTGCATTGATCCCCAGGCCGCGCTGGATGCACGCAACCGGGTGCTCGCCAAGATGCGCGACACCGGCCGGATCAGTGCCGATGCGGCCCGCCGTTCCCGCCGCAGCCCGGTGCAGCTGAGTGCCGATGCCTGCCGGGGCCTGGGAGGACGCCGCGGTGCCCCCTTCTACAGCGACCAGGTGCGACGCGATCTGGCGGCGCAGGTGGGGGCGGATGTGGCGGCGGAAGGGAACTTCCTGGTCGACACCCACCTCGATCCGGCTCTGCAGGCCACGGTGGAGCGAGTGCTGCGGCAGCGGATCAACAACAGCACCGGCCTGGCGGTGAGCGAAGGGGCGGTGGTGGTCATCGATGCGCGCACCGGGGGCATTCTGGCCGTGGCTGGCGGCCGTGATTACAGCCGCAGCCAGTTCAACCGGGCCACAATGGCCCTGCGCCAGCCGGGCAGCACCTTCAAGATCTTTTCGTACCTCGCTGCCCTGGAGCGGGGTCGCAAACTCAGTGATGCTGTGGCTTGCGGCCCACTGCAGTGGCGCGGGCAGACCTTCAGCAGCGGCTGCGGCGGCAGCCTGAGCCTGCTGAGCGGCTTCGCCGTGAGCAGCAACACCGTGGCCTTGCGCCTGGCACGGCAGGTGGGCCTCGATGCCGTTGTGCGCAAGGCCCGCGACCTTGGCATCACCAGCCCCCTGGCGGAGGTGCCGGGGCTGGCGCTGGGCCAGAGCGAGGTGACTTTGCTGGAACTGACCGGGGCCTACGCGGCCGTGGCCAATGGCGGCACCTGGCACCCGCCAAGCACCATCCGTCGCGTGGTGGATGGGGAGACATGCCAGGGAGAAAACCATGGCCACTGCCGCAGCCACGATGGCAGCAGTCGCAGCGGACGTGCCGCGACGACGCCCGTGGCCGGCAGGCGGGTGATGCTGCCGGCGGTTGCCGGCCGGATGCAGGAGCTGCTGCGGGCAGTGGTGCGCTCGGGCACGGGCACGGCCGCGGCTGTGGGGGGCCGGGAAGGGGGCAAGACCGGCACCACCAACGACAACCGCGATCTGCTGTTCGTGGGATTTGAACCCAGTCGGCAGTGGGTGATCGGCATCTGGCTCGGCAACGACGAGAATGCACCGACCCGCGGCAGCAGTGCGATGGCCGCAGCGCTGTGGAGCGAGATCATCCGGGCCAGCGGAGGCTGAACCGATGCCACGAACGCCGCCACCGCCACTGGCACTGCCACTGGCACCGCCACTTGCACTGCCACTGGCACTGCCACTGCTGTGAAGACGCGCACCCGGGTCTGGCTACTGGCCGCTCTGTTGTTGTCGGCCCTGCTGGTGGTGGGGCTGGTGCTGCAGGCCTTCAACCAGCTGATCTGGCAGCTCAGCACCGTGCTGCCCTACGGACTGGTCGGTCCGGTGGCCCTGCTGCTGGTGGTTGGGGCGGCGGCGCTGCTGGCTCAGCTGAGCTGGCCCTGGCTGCGCGGACTCGTGCAGGGAGGCTGGCAGCAGCGACCAGGCGCGAGCCCACCGCTGCCGCCGCCAGCCAGCCGGCGTGAGGCGGCCTCCCAGCAGCTGGAGGGCATCGACAGCACCCTGGAGCGGGTGCGCGACAGCGTCGCCCGTGAGGCCCTGCGCCAGGAGAAACAACGGATGACAGCCGAACTGCAACGCGGCGATCTGACGGTCGTGCTGTTCGGTGCCGGCTCCAGCGGCAAGACCTCGCTGATCAGGGCGCTGCTACAGGAACTGGTGGGGGAGGTGGGCGCAGCGATGGGCTCCACCACCGACACGGCCCGCTACCGCCTGCGCCTCAAAGGATTGGATCGGGCGATCTGGCTGGTGGATACCCCCGGCATCCTGGAAAGTGGCGATGCAGGCCTGGAGCGTGAACGCGTGGCGCGGCGTCAGGCAGCCCACGCTGATCTGCTGCTACTGGTGGTTGACGGCGACCTGCGGGCCAGTGAGATGGAGCTGTTCCGCTCCCTCGCTGCCCTTGGCAAGCGCCTGCTGCTGGTGCTGAACAAGTGCGACCTGCGCGGCGACGAGGAGGAGCGCCGGCTGCTGAAGCTGCTGGTGCGCCGCTGTGGCGATCTGCTCGATCCGGCGGATCTGATACCAGCCAGCGCCGCCCCCCAGAGCGTGCCGGTGCCGGGGGGGCGGCCGCTGCAGCCGCGAGCCGAAGTGGAGGCGCTGCTGCGGCGCATCGCGGCGGTGTTGCATGCCGATGGGGAAGAGCTGATCGCCGACAACCTGCTGCTTCAGTGCCGGCAGCTGGATGAAGCGAGCCGCCGCCTGCTCGCCGACCAGCGACGCCGCGACGGGGAGACCGTGGTCGACCGTTACACCTGGATTGGTGCTGGTGTGCTCGCCGTGACGCCACTGCCGGGGCTGGATCTGCTGGGGGCAGCCGCCATCAACGCGCAGATGGTGGTGGAGATCGCCAGGGTGTATGGAGTGAGTCTCAGCAGGGCAGCCGCCCAGGAGCTGGCCGTTTCAGTGGGCAGGACCCTGGCGGCCCTCGGGCTGGTGAAGGGTGGGGTGAGCCTGATCTCAGCGGCCCTGAGTGTGTCGCTACCAGCCCTGCTGGTGGGCAGAGCCCTGCAGGCAGTGAGCGGAGCCTGGCTCACCCGGGTGGCCGGCGCCAGTTTCATCACCTACTTCGAGCGCGATCAGGATTGGGGTGACGGGGGCATACAGGAGGTTGTGCGGCGCCACTTCGATCTGAACCGCCGTGACGGCGTGCTGCAGACGTTCCTGCAGGCAGCAGTCAGCCGCGTGGTGGAACCACTGCAGCGCCAGCTGCCGCCGCGCCGCCCTGGGCAGGCGGAACGGGAGCCGCGCCGCTGACCGGCTGAGCGGCGCTGCCCAGTGCTTCAGGCGGTGGCGGCAGCAGCGGACCGCGGCTGTCGAGCAGGGCGATCAGCAGCAGATACAGCACGCCCACCAGCACCGAAACGACACCGGTGATGATCGCCACCCAGCGGCGTCTGCGCTCACTGACCGGCGTCTGGGCTGGTGGGCTGGGATCTGGTGAGGCCATGGCGGGGTGGGAATCAGAGGCCAGAGTTGATGGTGGCGCTGGTGCTGTCCCTCAGGCTGGCCGCGACCACGGCTGCTAGGCGCTCCAGTTCGCCATCGCCTGTGTGGGGGTTGCCGAGCACGGCCTTGAGATGATGGCGGCCCCGATAGAGCGGACGGGACAGCATCAAGTCAGCGTCCAGTAGACGCTGGCGGGTCAGCAGGCTCCAGGCCTCCGCCTGCGCCGCCGCAGCCTGGGCCGGAGTGAAGGCCAGCAGATGGAGCGGACCGGACAGGCACTCCAGCCCAGCGATGGGTGCGAGCAATGCCTGGAGACGGCGGCGACGGGACAAGGCCCCCTCCAGCACGCTGTCGATGCCATCGAGGCCCAGCTGTCGCAATCCGAGCCAGAGCTTCAGCACTTCCGCGGGCCTGCTGCCCTGCAGACCCTGCTCTCCGCCATGGCCGCCGCCCCAGCTGGGCTCCATGTAGGGCAGGCCGGTGCCAAAAGCCTGCGCCAGGGCCTGGGGGCGGGCCAGCAGCAGCAGGGAGGAGGTCTTGGTGATGCCCAGCAGTTTCTGGGGATTCAGGGTCAGGGAATCAGCCCGCTCCAGGCCGGCCACCCGCTGCCGGTGCCGAGCCGTGAGACCGAACACCGCCCCGATGGCACCATCCACGTGCAGCCAGACCTGAGCCCGTCTGCACTGGTCGGCAATCGCAGGCAGGGGGTCGATAGCCCCGCGCACCGTGGTGCCGGCGGTGGCTACAACGGCGATCACCGGGATGCCTGCAGCCGTGAGGCGATCGAGTTCGGCCGCCAGCTGAACCGGATCCATGCCGCCATCGGCGGCCGTCGGCACAGGCCGCAGGGCGGTGGGGGGCAGTCCCATCACGGCCAGAGCCTTGCCGATCGAGACATGGGCATCGCTGCTGGCCAGCACCACCGCGTCCTGACAGCAGGCGAGGTGACGCTGCTGCCGCGCCGTGACCAGCGCCATCAGATTGGACAGGCTGCCGCCGCTGGCGGGAACGCCGCCGCTCCCCGGGGGCAGGCCGAGCCGCTCGGCCAGCCAGGCGACCAGACTGCGCTCAAGCCGGCTGAGGCTGGGGGAGAGCTCCTCCGCCAGCAGGTTGTTGTTCAGTCCGGCACAGATCAGATCACCCACGATCGAGGCGCCGAGCGCCGGTGGGTCGAGGTGGGCAATAGCACCGGGGTGAGCGGGGTTATAGGCACCTGCCATCACCAGATCAAGGTCGGCGAGCAGGCGGCCGGGGGCGAGACCACACGGCTCGGGCTCCACCGCCGGCAGCAGGCTCAGCCCCGGCAGGGGGGGGCGCGACGTGGCAGTGCCCAACCAATGGGTCAGTCGGGCTGATGCCTGCTCAAGGAACGCCTGAAGAGCACCATCCCGTTGATCGGGACAGGGAAACGGCGAGAGTGGTTCGTCGGCCTGCTGGGCCTGGGGCGCAGTTGCCAACAGCGGTTGCATGCAGCTACTCATTCTCACCTGCCGGCCGCACGCGACCGCCGACAATCACCAGGAGCTCGCCACAACGCGCATCGGCATGACGGGTGCAGATGATCCGGGCCTCGATGCCCATCAGGGCGATGAGGGTCAGCTTCGGCTCTGGATGCAACGGCTGTTGCGGCTGGCGGAGCAGGTGGGCGAAACCGGAGAGATCCCTGTCGCCGCGGTGGTGCTCGATGAGCGAGGCCGTTGCGTGGGCTGGGGCAGCAACCGGCGCCACCGCCACAAGGATCCCCTGGGCCATGCGGAGATGACGGCGATGGCACAGGCGGCCCGGCTGCTCGGTGACTGGCGGCTCAACCGTTGCACGTTGGTGGTGACGCTCGAGCCCTGCGGCATGTGCGCCGGTGCGGCAATTCAGGGCAGGGTCGGCCGGGTGGTGTACGCCGCCGTGGATCCGAAACGGGGTGCTTTGGGGGGATGCCTCGACCTGGCCGGTCACCCCAGCGCCCATCACCGCATGCAGGTGTGGGGTGGTCTGGAGAGGGAAGCTGCCAGCGCCCTGCTGGAGCACTGGTTCAAACGGCAGCGGCTTGAGGGGGTAGGCAGGAGGGAGCGCCGCAAAGGGGAGCAGCTCAGACCGTTGCCGGAACCGCCGCCTGAGGCACCGAGGGACGGAAAGCAGGCAATTCGGTCTCGAACAGATTGAGCACCGTGTCGACGTTTTCGGCCCGGCTGTTGTAGCCCATCAGGCCGATACGCCAGACCTTGCCAGCCAGGGCGCCGAGGCCGCCGCCCACCTCGATGCCAAACGTGTTGAGCAGATGGAGGCTGAAGGCCTTGCCGTCGACCCCATCGGGGATGCGCACCGTGGTGAGGGTCGGCAGCCGCAGCGGCTCGGGGGCGTGCAAAGTCAGGCCCAGTCGCTCCAGACCGGCCCAGAGGCGCTCAGCATTGCTGCGATGCCGCTGCCAGACGTTCTCGAGACCTTCCTCGGCAAGAAGCCGCAGGGCCTCACGCATGCCGAAGTTCATGTTGACCGGAGCGGTGTGGTGATACACCCGGTCGCTGCCCCAGTACTGGTTCAGCAAGGACACGTCCAGGTACCAGTTGGGCACTTTGTCCGGCCGGGCGGCCAGCTTGGCCTCAGCCCGCGGACCCATGGTGAAGGGACCCAGTCCGGGGGGGCAGCTGAGACCTTTCTGACTGCAGCTGTAAGCCAGATCGACCATCCACTCGTCGAGCCGCACGGGCACGGCCCCAAGCGAGGTGACGGTATCGAGCAGCAGCAGGCAGTCGTAGCGGCGGCAGAGCTCGCCGATACCCTCCATCGGCTGAAGAATGCCGGTGGACGTTTCGGCATGCACCATCGCCAGAACCGTCGGGCGGTGGTGATCCAGAGCCGCTTCGATCTCCGCCAGGCTGAAGGCCTCACCCCAGGGGCGCTCGATCGTCACCACCTCGGCGCGGTAGCGGCCAGCCATGTCGACCAGGCGGAGACCGAAATAGCCCTTCACTGCCACCAGCACCTTGTCGCCGGGTTCAATGGTGTTGGCCAGGGTGGCCTCCATGGCCGCGCTGCCAGTGCCGCTCATCGGGATGGTGAGGCGGTTATCGGTCTGCCACACGTAGCGCAGCAGCTCCTGCACTTCACCCATCAATTCGACGTACAGGGGGTCGAGATGGCCGATCGGGGTGCGTGCCAGCGCCTGCAACACCGTGGGGTGGGCATTGGACGGTCCGGGACCGAGCAGAAGCCTGTCTGGCGTGGCGATCGGCCCGAGCTGAGTGCGGTGGGTGTTGTCGACGGAGAACTGGGCGGACAAGGGGCCGGAACCGAGGAAAGGAAAGAGATGTGAGCCTACGCAGAGACAGGCGAGGCGAGGGGCTGGGCGTCGGTCTGATCAGCGATTGCGAGCGTCCGAGGCGGCCAGACCGCGGCAGAGATGGTCGAACGGGGCACGCACCACGGCTGATAGGGCGGGGCCATCAGCGATCGCGGCCTGGGCCAGGAGCTCACACACCACATCGCCCAACAGGGCGATGCTGCGCACGGTCGGACCCGTGGGCACGCCGAGACTCTTGTATGTGTCGTCAAGACCGTTGAGCACCCTCTCGTTGAGGATCGAAATGTCGCCAGCGATCAAGGCGTAGCTCGCGTAGCGAAGGAAATAGTCCATGTCCCGCAGGCAGGCCGAGAGCCGACGGGTGGTGTAGGCGTTGCCGCCGGGCAGGATCAGCTCGGGATCAGCCAGCCAGAGCCGCTGGGAGGCTTCCCGCACGATCGCTGCGGCCTCGCGGTTGATCAGCTCCACGGCAGCCAGGCGGAGCTCCGATTCGGAGAGATAGGCCTGAACCCGATCGATGGCGTCGCGGTCGAGGTAGCGGCCGAGCTGGTCGTAACGACCGATCAGACCGGTGATGGCATCCCGCATGGTGAAGTGTGGATCGCTCGAGCCTGGCTGGGAACGTAGCACTCGCGATCGGCGAAAACCCAGGCCAGAGGTGGCTTCTGGCGGATCTGACAGAAACGGTTACGCAACGTCGCTGGACCGGCACCGCCGCGCCAAGCAGATGTTTTGTTACTGCTGATACAAAGTAGCCCCCTCTCGGTCCGTACGGTCCGGCCCATCCGCCGCCAGTGCGGCCCATTTTTCGTTGATCGACATGGCCAAAACAGCCCAGGAGGTTCTTCGTCTGATCCAGGACGAGGGCATCGAGCTGGTCGACCTCAAATTCGTGGATCTCCACGGCAAGTGGCAGCACCTCACGGTCCACAGGGACCTGCTGGATGCCGACGCCTTCAGCGATGGCGTGGCGTTCGATGGCTCCTCGATCCGCGGCTGGAAGGCCATCAACGAATCGGACATGGCGATGGTGCCGGATCCGAACACCGCCTGGATCGATCCGTTTTACAGCCACAAGACCCTGAGCCTGATCTGCTCGATCCAGGAGCCGCGCAGCGGCGAGCCCTACAGCCGCTGTCCCCGCGCTCTGGCTGAGAAGGCGCTGGCCTATCTGGCCGACACCGGCATCGCCGACACGGCCTATTTCGGACCGGAACCGGAGTTTTTCGTCTTCGACGATGTGCGCTACAGCTCCGGCAACGGCAGCAGCTTCTACAGCGTTGATTCGATCGAAGCACCATGGAACACCGCCCGTCTGGAGGAGGGCGGCAACCTGGCCAACAAAATCCAGCTCAAGGAGGGCTACTTCCCTGTCGCACCTAACGACACGCTCCAGGACATGCGGAGCGAAATGATCCTCACGATGGCCTCGCTTGGGGTGCCGATCGAGAAGCACCACCATGAAGTGGCCACAGCCCAGCACGAGCTTGGCATGAAGTTTGCCGAGCTGATCAGCGCGGCCGACAATGTGATGATCTACAAATATGTGGTGCGCAATGTGGCGCGCAAGTACGGCAAGACCGCCACGTTCATGCCCAAGCCGGTGTTCGCCGACAACGGCAGTGGCATGCATGTGCACCAGAGCCTCTGGAAGGCAGGTCAGCCATTGTTCTTCGGCGAGGGTACCTATGCGAATCTGTCCCAGACAGCCCGTTGGTACATCGGCGGCCTGCTGAAGCACGCCCCCAGCTTCCTGGCCTTCACCAACC